>JAJYSF010000333.1 GCA_021793715.1 Actinomycetes bacterium | reverse complement strand
GACGAATGAAGCGAGACGGCAGGCTGGGCGTCGGCATCGTCGGCGCGGGACGCGTGGGACCGGTGCTCGGCGCCGCGTTGGCGGGAGCCGGGCACCAGATCACGGGCATCACCCGCGGATCCGACGATGAGCGCGCCGCCGCCGTGCTGCCGGGGGTCCCGGTGCTCGACGCACCCGACGTGATCCGTCGCAGTGAACTGGTGCTCGTCGCGTTGCCGAGTGCGCGCCTGGCCGAGACCATCGCGGGTTTCGCCGAGGCGGGACTGTTTCAGCCCGGGCAGCTCGTGCTGCACACGGACGCGGCGCACGGAATCGAGGTGCTGCACCCCGCGGTGGCGGCGGGGGCGATCCCGCTTGCGGTGCACCCCGCGATGACGTTCACCGGCACGTCGATGGACCTCCGCCAGCTGGCCGCCACTTATGCCGCCGTGAGCGCACCGGGGCCCGTGCTGCCGATCGCGCAGGCGCTCGCGGTGGAACTCGGGTGTGAACCCGTCGTCATCAGGGACGAGGACCGCGCGGCGTACGCCGAGGCAATCGAGACGGCGACGCAGTTCTCGCGCCAGATCGTGCAGCAGTCGACGGGGATCCTGCGCGGCATCGGCGTGGAGAATCCCGGAGGCTTCCTCTCGGCCCTCGTACGCTCGACGGTCGACCACGCGCTGCAGCAGGCGACGCCGGCCATTCCCGACGTCCTCCCGCCCGACCTCGACGCCTGAGGATCGCCGGCTCCCGCACGGGGTGGGGCGCCCGGCCGAGCCGCCGGCTCCCACGCGGGGTGGGTCGCCAGAGATTGCGGCTGGGCGCAGCCCAGCGCCGCAATCTCTGGCGACCCACGTGTCGACGGGCGCGCGGACCGTGGGAGGAGGGTTTCCAGCGGGTGGCCAATAGACTGGGGCGAGCTTCCAGCCGACCCGAATGAGAGACCTCGCGCATGACTGAGACGCCCGCAGAGCACGCTGCCCCTGAAGAGGACGACGTCTTCGAGCAGAAGTCCGTGCGGATGGCGAAGCGCGCGCGTCTGATCGACGAGAGCGCCTCTGCTGCGGACGGCCCCTACCCGGTCTCGGTCGCGGTGACCACGACGATTCCGGCGATCCGTGCCGAGTACGGCGACCTCGAGGCTGGCGCCGAGACGGGCGTGATGGCAGGCGTCGCCGGCCGCATCGTCTTCAGCCGCAATACGGGCAAGCTCTGCTTCGCGTCGCTCCAGGCGGGCGACGGGTCGCGGATCCAGGCAATGGTCTCGCTCGCGAAGGTCGGCGACGACTCGCTCGCACGATGGAAGGAACTCGTCGACCTCGGCGACCACGTCTTCGTCTCCGGTGAGATCATCTCGAGCCGTCGTGGCGAGCTGTCGATCATGGTCGAGGACTGGCACATGGCGGCGAAGGCGATCCTGCCGCTGCCGAACCTCCACACCGAACTGAGCGAGGAATCACGCGTCCGCCAGCGTTACCTCGACCTTCTGGTGCGCGACCAGGCGCGCGCGACCGTGCGTGCCCGGGCGACGGTGATGAAGAGCCTCCGGCAGACGTTCGACGGCGCGGGCTTCCTCGAGGTGGAGACGCCGATGCTGCAGGTGCAGCCGGGTGGCGCCGCCGCGCGCCCCTTTGTGACGCACTCGAACGCGTTCGACACCGAGCTGTTCCTGCGGATCGCCCCCGAGCTCTACCTGAAGCGCGCCGTCGTCGGCGGCATCGATCGAGTCTTCGAGATCAACCGCAACTTCCGCAACGAGGGCGCCGACTCGACGCACAGCCCCGAGTTCGCCATGCTCGAGGCCTACCAGGCGTACAGCGACTACAACGGCATCGCCGACCTCACCCAGCAACTCATCCAGCAGGCGGCGATCGCGGTGCACGGGTCGACGACCGTGACCTGGGCGGACGGCAGCGAGCACGATCTCGGCGGTGACTGGCCGCGCATCTCGATGTACGCGTCGCTCTCCGAGGCCGCGGGCCGCGAGATCACGCCCGAGACCTCACTGTCGGAGCTCACCACGCTCGCCGAGGCCAATGACGTAGAGATCCCCGAACACGCGACGCACGGCAAGCTCGTCGAAGAGCTGTGGGAACACTTCGTCAAGCAGCACCTGACCGCGCCGACCTTCGTCATGGACTTCCCGGTCGACACGAGCCCGCTCGTGCGCGATCACCGGTCGGTCGCTGGCGTCGTCGAGAAGTGGGACCTGTACGTCAACGGGTACGAGCTGGCCACCGGCTACTCGGAGCTTGTCGACCCCGTCATCCAGCGGGAGCGGTTCGTCGAGCAGGCCAAGCTCGCCGATCGCGGCGACGTCGAGGCGATGCGCATCGACGAGGACTTCCTCCGCGCGCTCGAGCACGGCATGCCGCCCACGGGCGGGATGGGGCTCGGCATCGACCGGCTGCTCATGACGCTCACGGGCCTCGGCATCCGCGAGACGATCCTCTTCCCACTCGTCAAGTAGCCGGCTGGGCGACCCACCACGAGGGGGCGAGCGGCGACCCCTCGGGGTCGTACGCCCACCCGGGGATCATGCCGCCATCGGTCATCCGCGCGACGAGACTCGCGAACGACAGATGCGGATCCAGGTCGAGC
>JAJYSF010000332.1 GCA_021793715.1 Actinomycetes bacterium | reverse complement strand
GCATGACCTCATCGATCACATTGTCGGAGACGACGGAGCCGAGCGTGTCGTAGACAGCCTGCCCCCAGGGGTTCATCTTCTCGCCCTGGTCCCCCGGCAGATACCCCAGCTCCTGGCCGCCGACGGCGAAGAGCGGCCGGAAGACGATGATGCGCTTCTGCAGTTGGCGCTCCAGCACCGCATCAAGCCCCGCGCACAGGGCGAGCGCAGACTTCCCGGTGCCGGCGCGTCCGCCGAGCGAGACGATCCCGACTTCGGGATCCTGGAGGAGGTCGATCGCAATGCGCTGCTCGGCCGACCGCCCATGGAGCCCGAAGACCTCTCGGTCCCCCCGGACGAGCCGCAGCTCACCGTCGTCGCTCGTCACGCGACCGAGCGCGGAGCCGCGCTCCGACGAGATCACGAGCCCCGTGTTCCTCGGCACACCGCGCACGTCGTCGTGCACGGTCACCTCGGCCTCGTACAGATCGCTCATTTCGTCACCGGACATCGCGAGCGAGGCGACCCCCGTCCATCCTGAGTCGACGGCCTGCTCGGCCAGATATTCTTCGGCAGCGATGCCGAGGGACGCGGCCTTGACGCGCATCGGCATGTCCTTCGACACCACCGTGACGTCGTGTCCGTCGGTAGCGAGGTGGGCGGCGACCGCGAGGATCCGCGAGTCGTTGTCGCCCTGCCGCATTCCCCCTGGCAGCACTGTCGGATCCGTGTTGTTGAGTTCGACGCGCACGGTTCCGCCAGCTGGCGTCGGGACAGAGAAGTCGAGCCGACCATGCTCGATGCGCAGATCGTCGAGGTACCGCAGCGCCTGACGCGCGAAGTAGCCGATCTCGAGGTCGTGCCGCTTCTTCTCGAGCTCCGTCACGACCACGATCGGCACGACGACGGAGTGCTCCGCGAAGCGGAACAGAGCGCGCGGGTCGCTCAGCAGCACCGACGTGTCGAGCACGTATGTGCGCAGGTCGACGTCGGCCGGGGCCGCGTCTTTCGAGCGCTTCCGGGTGGCCTTGGATGTGGCTGCGGTCACGGGCCCACTCCCCTCGCCGGACTGTCTCGCCCGGCACCACGAGCCGACCTGGGGGCCACGAGTCGCGATCCGTGAGGCCGACTCGACCGGGCGCTCTGCCCGATGCCTCGAACTTAAATCACAACCGTGTAATTCGGAAGGACCTCGTCGCGAGTTTCACTCCGCGTTCACTTTCCGAAGCGGCGATCGCGGGATCCGAAATCACGGACCGCCCGGAGGAAGTCGACTTCGCGCAAGTCCGGGCCGAGGGCCTCGAGGAAGTAGAACTCGCTGTGGGCGCTCTGCCAGAGGAGGAAGTCGCTCAGTCGCTGCTCCCCCGACGTACGGATCACGAGATCCGGATCCTTCTGCCCACCGGTGTACAGGTGCTCGCCGATCACCTCGGGCGTGAGGCTTCCGGCAAGCTCCTCCAGCGTTCCGCCGCGCTCGTCGTGCTTCTGGATGATCTTCCGCACGGCGTCGACGATCTCGTATCGGCCGCCGTATCCGACCGCGAGGTTCACGTGCAGGCCCTTGTTGTCGGCCGTCTGGGTCGCCGCGTCCCGCAGCGCGCCGAGCAGGCTCGCGGGCAGGGTGTCCTCGCGTCCGACGTGCTGGACCTGCCAGTCCCCGCGTCGCGCGAGGCGTCCGGCCAGATCAGCGATGATCTCGATGAGGTCCTGCAGCTCGGCGCGATCACGCTTGATGACGTTGTCGTTGGAGAGCAGGTACAGCGTGACGACGCCGACGCCGAGCTCGTCGCACCAACCGAGGAACTCGACCATCTTGTCGGCGCCGGCGCGATGCCCGTCGGCGGGCGACTCGAACCCGAGCTGGCGTGCCCAGCGGCGATTGCCGTCGATCATCATCGCGACATGATCCGGCACGCGGTCCACGGCAATCTGGCGTCGAAGCCGCGAGGCGTACAGCCGGTAGAGGGGACCTGTCCCCTCGTTCTCTCGCGAGCCGATGACCACGTCACGACGATACCCCGCGGCGCGAACGCGGCCGGGTTCTGCGTCGGCATGTGTCGCTGACGGCATACTCGCCCGCGTAAAATCACGGAATGGCCACGCATGACAAGCCGGTCCCCCCGACGACCTCGGGGGCCCCCATGCCGCGACTGCCATTCATCGAGGCCGATGCACCGCTGCCGCTCGAAGAACCGCCGAGCTGGCGCGGGTGGATCCACGCTGGCACGGCCCCCGTCGCGCTGATCGCCGGTGTCGTGCTCATCACCCTTGCGCACGGCACGCCCGCGAAGCTCGCGTCGACCGTCTTCACCGTCGCA
The DNA here is from genome assembly GCA_021793715.1 of Actinomycetes bacterium. The sequence continues at coordinate 291 of JAJYSF010000332.1, read as the reverse complement.
TCGCTGCTCTTGTTCGGGACGTCGGCGGTCTATCACCGTTTTCGCTGGGGTCCGCGCGTCAAAGGCGTCCTGAAGCGCATCGACCACGCCAACATCCTGATCCTGATCGCGGGTACCTACACCCCGATCGGAGTGCTCGCGCTGCCGCCCGAGAAGGGCACGATCCTGCTGGCCGCGGTGTGGGGCGGAGCACTCCTCGGCATCCTGTTCCGCGTGCTGTGGATCGGTGCGCCCCGCTGGCTGTACGTCGCGATCTACCTCGCCCTCGGCTGGGCTGCCGTGATGTACATG
>JAJYSF010000004.1 GCA_021793715.1 Actinomycetes bacterium | reverse complement strand
CATAGAACTGGAACATCGCGTGACACGGCGGCAGCGCCATGTTGTCGACCTCCGCCGGGTTCCACGCGGAGACGATCATGCGACGCGAGTCGGGCGTCGCCCGGATCTGGTCGAGCACCTTCTCGATCTGGTCGATGTGCCCTCCGTGGGGAGTGGGCCACGACCGCCATTGCACGCCGTAGACGGGACCGAGGTCGCCGTTCTCGTCCGCCCACTCGTCCCAGATCGTCACGCCGCGCTCCTGCAGCCAGCGGACGTTCGAGTCGCCGCGGAGGAACCACAACAGCTCCAACGCGAGCGAACGGAAATGCACGCGCTTGGTCGTGATGAGGGGGAAGCCCTGCGAGAGGTCGAAGCGCAGCTGCCGGCCGAACACGCTCGTGGTGCCAGTCCCCGTGCGATCGGATTTATGGGTTCCGTGGGCGAGCACGTCGCGGAGGAGGTCTTCGTACGGAGTGGGGATCGGCGCCGACATGCATTCAGCGTATCGCCCCGCGGCGAGTGTGGTTAGGCTGGCCACGACCGGGCACATCCCAACCCCTCGAGGAGGCAATTATGTCGGTAACCAGCGAAGCGACGGCAACGTGGTCCGGATCGCTCAAGGACGGATCCGGATCCGTCGAGCCGGCCTCGGGAATCGGCACGTTCCCCGTTGACTGGCGTGCGCGCAGCGAGGGCGCCGAATCGACGACGACGCCGGAGGAACTCATCGCGGCGGCGCACTCGTCGTGCTTCAACATGGCGCTCTCGAACGAGCTCGGCCAGGCCGGCTTCACACCGGAGAACGTCCGCACGACCGCGTCGGTCACGTTCGTTCCCGGCACGGGGGTGACGGGCAGCCACCTCAACGTCTCTGCCAGCGTGCCGGAGATCTCTGAGGACGAGTTCCAGAAGATCGCCGAGGGCGCGAAGTCGGGGTGCCCGATCTCGCAGGCTCTCGCCGGGATCGACATCACGATCGAGGCGTCGCTCGCGTAACCGCCATCCGCGGGCACGGTGAGGTCACCCGTTGCGCGAATGTCGTGTCGACGCCGCGGTCGCGAAGGATCCGCAAAGCGAATCCTTCCCGCCAGGCCCGATGCCAGCGGCATCGACACGACATTCGCTTCGCTCCCCTCTCGTTATGCTCCGCGGCGCTCGAGGCGGATCGCCTGACGCGTCGCGGCCCGCGCCCGTCGTCGGTCGCCGGCCGCGTCGTATGCGACGCCGAGCCGGAACCACGCCCGCCAGTCGTCCGGCGTCTGTTCGACGGCAGCCCGGTAAGTCGGGAAGACCTCGTCGGCGTCGCGGCGTGCGACACGGCCTGACGGCATCAGGTCGACCTCGTCGTCGGGAAGGGCGCCTTCCGCCGCCAGACGCCTCGCGAGGCGGTCTCCCCGCCAGCCGAACCACAGCTCGCGTCCGAGTGCCCACGCGCCGACGAGCGGAAAGACGATGAGCGCCCCGCCCATCACGACCGCGATCGGTTCGCCGGTGTCGAGACCCGCGCCGATCATGGCGATGGCGCGGCCGCCGAGCAGCCAGATATAGAGACCGAAGACGACGGCCATGACGGCGACGCCGATGCGGACGCTCACGACGTGGGGCCGCCCGACTCCGCGGATCCGGGCCGCGGATCGCCGATTCCGATGTCGATGAAGTTCTCGAGCCCGACGGTCACCCCGCGCCGACCGGCGATGCCGGAGAGCGCGATGCGGATTCCCGGCGCGTACGCCTCCGCGGGGTCGGAGGTGTCGTGCACGATCGAGAGGGTCTCGCCGGGCCCGGACAGGATCGTCTGCTGCTGAGCGACGACGCCGGGACGTCGCAGCGAGTGCACGGGCACCGTCGCGACCCGCTGGCCACGGGCGCGCTGGTCGGCGTACGGGGCCTCGACCGGGAGATCTCTGGCCGCCGAGATCAGCTCCGCAGTGCGCACGGCCGTGCCGCTGGGCGAGTCGATCTTCGTGTCCCGGTGCGCCTCGATGATCTCCGCGAAGGGAAAGAAACGTCCGGCCGCCGCGGCCAGAGCGGATCCCAGCACCGAGCCGAGCGAGAAGTTCGGCACGACGACGACGCCGACCTCCGCGGCTTCCGCGGGCTGGCGCAACCCGGCGACGCGCTCGGCGGACCAGCCGCTCGTCGCGATGACGACGTCCGCCCCGCGCTCGATCGCGGCGCGCACGATGCGCTCACTCGCGTCAGGCGTCGTGGCGTCGACGACGAGGTCGGCGCCGTCGAGCTCGTCGAGGCTGCTCGAAGAGGTCAGCACTGCGTGCAGGTCGTATCCGGGCTCATCCTCGATGACAGTGCGGATGATGCTGCCGAGCTTGCCGTTGCCGGCCAGTGCCACGCGTCTCATGCGTCCATCCTACGGAGCCCTCGAGACTCAGACGGGCGGGACCTCCGGGAGGCCGGTGCGCAGTTCGTACGGCAGGTGGGCGATGTCGTTGTGACTCACGAGGTTCCACGGCCGCCCCTGCTTCTGAGCGAGGACCGTGAGACCGCAGTGCGCCTGGTTCAGCGTCATCCAACGCCACTCCTCGGCACCGAGCACCTCGCGGACGAACCAGGAGATCACGAAGTTGTGCGAGATGAGCAGCTCGTGCACGTCGCCGGACTTGCGCACGAGGAACTCGCCGACGGCGTCGGCCATCTGCGCCTGTCCCGCTTCGATCTCTTCGTCGCTGATGCCTCCGAAGAACGGCTCGAATACCGACGGGGTCTCGTCGGTCATGCCCGTTGGCACACAGTCGAACAGCAGCGCGTGCGGCTGCGGGTCGATCGCCGGCATGCGATCCGCAAGGATCCGTGCCGTCTCGGTCGCGCGCACGAGCGGCGAATGCCACACGGACTCGAACGGCACGCCGGAAAGTCGATCGGCGAGCAGGGCCGCCTGGCGCACGCCGCGCGCGGACAGCGGTCCGTCTTCGAGACCGTGCTCGGCGTCCTGATGCTCGCCGTGGCGTACAAGGTAGATGTAGTGCGTCACAGCCGTCCGCTTCGTCGTGGAGTTCCGAGCGCGACCAGGATTCCATGGCCGCCGCCCGTGGTCCAGCCTATCGCGAACCGATGCGGTCGAGTCGCGCGGCCTGTGCCGACGTCAGCTCTGCGGTCGCGGCCGGGGCGAGATCATCGATGTGGTGCACGGCGAGCACGTCGACCACCGGTGCCACCACGCCCCGCTGTGCGCGCACCCACGCGAGCGCCGTGGCGGCCGCGGTCAGACCCGCCTCGCGCGAGACGGCGTCGAGTGCGCGCATCAGTCGTCCTCGGAAACGAGGGATCCCCGCCCGCGCCGGGCGCGGGACGTGGGCCAGCAGGCTCAGGGGGATCGCGTCGACGGGCATCACCGCGACGCGCTGCGGCACGACGACGCGACGCAGATCGCCTTCGAACCCGGCTCGGTCGCCGAGGCCGTACGGAGTTTCGAAGACGTCGATGCGCGGGTACCCACCGGACGCCAGCACCCGCGCCTCGAGCAGCTGCGTGGCATCGAGGCCGTAGGCGCCGACGGAGCGCACCGCATCGGAGGCGACGAGCGGCTCCGCGGCCGCGAGTGCGTGCTCGAGTCGCGTCGCGTCATGGCCCTGGGCGGCGGTGTCGAGCGTGAGCACGTCGACGCGCTCCGCCCGCAGCCCGCCGAGCACGCGTGCGAAGCCCGCTGCGAGGCGCTCCTCCCCCGTGCGCGTGCGCCGTGGTGCGCCGACACGGACGGACAGGAGGATGTCGTCCCTGACGCCGCGTGAATGGATCCAGCCGCCGACGAGGTCGAGGACGTCCGCGTCACGGTCGGTGACGTGCACGGCGTTGCCGCCCGACTCCGCGTAGCGATCCAGTATCGCGGTCGCGGCGCGGGAATCGATGCGGCCGAAGCCCGCAGTGCCGAGTGCGAACGGGAACACCTGGAGTCCGGTGCGACCGAGCGGCACCCGCGGACCGTGTGCCACGGGCGGCCCGACTTCCGGAAGCGGTGCCGACGGATGCGTCGTCGCGTGGTCGTTCCCCGCGCTGTGCGTCCGAGTCGGTGCTGTGTCCATCTGGTCCCCTCGATCCATTGAACCCCGCTCCCACCGGACCCCGGGCGCGACACGCTTACGATTCGGTCACGGATCCGGACGACGACGCGGCTCGGACGCCCCTGGGGAGCGTCCGAGCCGCGTGGCGTCTCGCGTCAGATGGATCAGGCCTCGACAGGCTCCTCGGCCGTCTCCTGGTCCTCCTGGACGAGCTCGAGCGACAGCTTGCCGCGGTCGTCGACCTTCGAGATCCGCACCAGGATCTTCTGGCCGACCGCGACGACCTCCTCGATGTTCTCGACGCGCTTGCCGCCGTTGAGCTTGCGCAGCTCGGTGACGTGCAGCAGGCCGTCCTTGCCCGGGAGCAGCGAGACGAACACGCCGAACTTCGCGATGTTCACCGCTGTTCCGAGGTACTGCTCACCGACCTCGGGGTTGGTCGGGTTGGCGATCGCGTTCACCTGAGCACGGGCGGCCTCGGCGGTCGGGCCGTCGGTCGCGCCGATGTACACGGTGCCGTCGTCCTCGATCGAGATCGTCGCGCCGGTCTCGTCCTGGATGCCGTTGATCGTCTTGCCCTTCGGGCCGATCAGCTCGCCGATCTTGTCGACCGGGACCTGCACGCTGATCACGCGCGGCGCGGTCGGCGCCATCTCATCCGGTGCGTCGATCGCCGAGTTCAGGACCTCGAGGATGCGCAGGCGCGCGTCCTTCGCCTGGGTGAGGGCACCGGCGAGCACCTCGCTCGGGATGCCGTCGAGCTTCGTGTCGAGCTGGAGCGCCGTGACGAAATCGCTCGTACCCGCGACCTTGAAGTCCATGTCGCCGAGCGCGTCCTCCGCGCCCAGAATGTCTGTCAGAGCGGCGTAGCGCGTCTCGCCGTCGACGTCCTCCGAGACGAGCCCCATCGCGATGCCCGCGACGGGCGCGCGCAGCGGCACGCCGGCGTTGAGCAGCGACAGCGTCGACGCGCACACCGCGCCCATCGACGTCGAGCCGTTCGAGCTCAGCGCCTCCGAGACCTGGCGGATCGCGTAGGGGAACTCCTCGCGCGTGGGGAGCACCGGAACCAGCGCGCGCTCGGCGAGGAAGCCGTGCCCGATCTCGCGGCGCTTGGGGCTTCCCACGCGTCCCGTCTCGCCCGTCGAGTAGGGCGGGAAGTTGTAGTGGTGCATGTAGCGCTTGGATGTCGTCGGCGACAGCGAGTCGATCTGCTGCTCCATCTTGAGCATGTTGAGCGTCGTGACGCCCATGATCTGCGTCTCGCCGCGCTGGAAGATCGCGGAGCCGTGCACGCGCGGGATGACCTGCACCTCGGCGTCGAGCGGGCGGATGTCCGCGAGCCCACGGCCGTCGATGCGCGCACCATCCGTCAGAATGCGTCCGCGCACGACCTCCTTCGTGACGCCCTTGTAGGCAGCCGAGAACTCGAGCGGCGCTGCGGCCGGAAGCTCGTCGGCCTCCGTCTTCGCGATGAGCTCGTCCTTGACGCGCGCCTTGAGGGCGTCGTCGGCGCTCTGGCGCTCTGACTTGTCGGCGATCTGGTAGATGCCCTTGAGCTCCTCGAGCGCCTTGTCGCGCACGAACGAGAAGACCTCGTCGCTGTAGGACGGGAAGACGGGGAACTCGAGCGGTTCGCGGGTCGCCTGCGACGCCATCTCGGCCTGCGCCTCGACGAGCTGCTTGATGAACGGCTTCGCGGCCTCGAGACCGCCGGCGACGATCTCCTCGTTCGGCTTCACGGCGCCGCCACGGATGAGGTTCCACGACCCCTCGGTCGCCTCGGCTTCGACCATCATGATCGCGACCTCGCCATTGTCGAGCACGCGGCCCGCGACCATGAGGTCGAAGACGGCGCTGTCGAGCTGCTCGGCGTTCGGGAACGCGACCCACTGGTCCTCGTGCTGGCCGAGGCCGGGAACGAGCGCGAGGCGCACGCCCGCAATGGGGCCGGAGAACGGCAGACCGGAGATCTGCGTCGAGGCGCTCGCGGCGTTGATCGCGAGCGCATCGTAGAACTCGCCGGGCGCGATCGAGAGGACGGTGACGACGATCTGAACCTCGTTGCGCAGACCCGTCACGAAGGACGGGCGCAGCGGGCGGTCGATCAGACGGCACACGAGAATCGCGTCGGTGGAGGGACGTCCCTCGCGACGGAAGAACGAACCGGGGATCTTGCCGGCGGCGTACGAGCGCTCCTCGACGTCCACCGTCAGGGGGAAGAAGTCGAAGCCCTCACGCGGGTGCTTGCCTGCGCTCGTCGCGGAGAGAAGCATGGTCTCTTCGTCGAGGTAGGCGGCGACGGCTCCCTGCGCCTGCTGGGCAAGGCGACCCGTCTCGAATCGAATGGTGCGGGTACCGAATCGTCCGTTGTCAAGGACAGTTTCGGCCGCGGTGATCTCTGGACCTTCCACGAGGCCTCTCACTTTCTGTCGTGCCCGCGCATACGGGCGTGCGTCAGGAGCAGGAGAGGAGATGTGTGCTGGCCACCAGGAGAAACCCACCGGGATGTCCGGGAGATCACTTCTAGGGACCAGCTCCTGCACGAGCCTGCTCCACTGAGGTATTGAGTTGTTCGGCGCCAGCCTATCAGCGAGGGGTGTGAGAACGCCGGTGCGCCCAGGCTCCCGCCGTAGCCGTCGCGATAACGTGAGGAGGTGACTGACCCCAACGCTCTCATCGGCTTTCTCGGGATCGGCATCATGCTCGCCCTCGTCGGCCTGATCATCATCGCCATCACGAAGCCGATACAGCGTCACCTGCCGTCGTCGCCGACGGTCCAGTTCGTGCCACCCCCTGGCGACGTCTTCGAGCACGGGCTCGCGCTCCGCGCTGACCGCCGGGTGCTCTCCGCGGCACTGACCGGGCTCGCCGTCGCACGCCGCATCCGGATCCTCGCACCGCGCGGACGGCGCGGACCCGTCGCCGTCGAGGTCGTCGATCGGGCGAGTCTGACTCCGCGTGAACACGCGTTCCTCTCGGCGTTGCGCCCAGGACGGCTGCGGCCGCGACAGCAGGCGCGCTACCTGCGGGCCCTGCGCGAAATCGGCATCGAGGTTTCCGACGTGGCCCATGCTCCCGACGTGTTCTTCGTCAAGGGGCGTGCGGCGTTCCGGCGCCGTCAGCGCAAGCAGCTGACGCGCGTGATCGACGAGACGCGGCGCGAGATGCGCCGCGACGATCTCGTCCGTCGCGGATCCGGGTCGTTCCACCTCGTGCTGCTCTCGCTCATCTTCCTCGCGACGGCTGTCCTCGGCGCCGTCCTGATCCTCGGTGCGATCCTCGAGGGCGCGTGGCTCGGTGCCCTGGTCGTTCTGGTGGACATCGCGCTCGTGTTCTGGGTGCTGACGCTCGCGCCGCCGCCGCTGCTGCGCTTCACCGACCGCGGTCGCGCCCTGCGGACGCACCTCTCAGGCCTGCGCAGCTACGTTCGGCTCGCCGAGGGTGAGCGGATGCGCGCGCTGCAGTCGATGGACGGCGCCCTGCGCACCGGCGCGGGTGAGGCGACGGCGGGGGGCCGCGCCCTCGGGATCTCTCCCCGCCCGACAGCGGCCGACCCGGTCGCGCAGGCGCAGCTCGATCGCTACGTGCTCATCGAACGCCTCCTGCCGTACGCGATCCTCTTCCGCCAGGAGCGCTCGTGGCAGCGGGAGTTCCAACACGTCGGCGGTGCGCCGGACTTCGCTCAGAACGTGCGTACGCTCGGTGCGACGCTGAATGGCCTGATGGTCGTGCTCGAAGTCCTCATCATCATCGGCAAGGTCGCACGTGTGATCGGAGTCGTGCTGTCGTTCTTCGCTCGAGCGTGACTCCCCCGGGTCTCACAAGGCCGCGGCGCCGTCCGATCCCTCGCGGTCACCGCGGTGGTTCGGCACCACGACGTACTCGCTGTGCTTCGCGGAGAGCCCGTCGCCGGCGGCGCGCCCGTGCAGCCGACGCCAGACCCACGGCAGCGCGTGTCGGGTGAACCAGCGCCGACCGGAGGTGTCGGCCGAGTGCAACGCGTCGTCGAGGTCGCCGAGCGCCACCGCATCAGGAACGCCGAGCACCTCGGCTGCCCGGTACGACAGAAGTCGGTGGCCGCGACTCGCGAGATGCACGCGGTCCTCTGCGAACATCTCGGGATCCGCGAGCTCGGGAAGCGCCTCGACGTCGACGATGAATGATCCCGTCTGCCATGCGATGCGTCGCAGCTCGTGCGCGAACCGCGCGAAGCGACCGGCGAACATGCGGACGGCACGGCGCCGCGGAAGGAACGGCGTCACGAGTAGCACGTCTGCTCCGCTCGCGCGCACGCGACGCACGTCGCGTTCGAGCTGATGCGCAAGGCGCACCGGATCCGCGACGTGCGTGACGAGGTCGTTCGCTCCCATGAAGATGGCGACGAGATCCGGATCGAGCGCGAGTGCGGCGGGAACCTGCTCGCTCGCGAGGTCGCGCACGCGGCGGCTGCGCACCGCCAGATTCGCGTATCGGAACTCCTCGCCCGCGCTCTGCGCGAGCATGGTCGCAAGCCGATCAGCCCACCCGCGGACGTCCCCCTCGTCCATGCGCGACGTATCACACAGGCCCTCGGTCAGCGAGTCGCCGAGCGCGACGAACCGGCGCCAGCGCGGTGTCCCCGCACGCAGGACGGGCGTCAGCGGGCGCGTCGCCCCGCGGACAACGAGACGATCGTCGAAGCGCCGCAGCCGCGCGGCTTCCTCATAGTGCGCCACGAGCTGTTCGGTGAGCGCTCGCCAGGTGCGCTGCCGAACTCCGTCACGCGCCGCTGACCCGAAGGAGCGCCGCTTCGCTTCGTCCCCCAGCAGATCCTCGACGCGCCGACGGAGGTCGGCGAGGTCTCCCGGTGCGTAGAGCCAGCCGTCGATCGAGCTGCGGACGAGATCGACAGGGCCGCCGGATCCCGTCGCGACGACCGGAACGCCGCTCGCGAGCGCCTCCTGAACGGTCTGACAGAACGTCTCGGCCTCGCCCGGATGCACGAAGACGTCGAAGCTGGCGATCGCTCGGCCGAGATCGTCGCCGTCGAGGAATCCCGTGAAGACGGCGCCGTCGAGCTCGCGCTCGAGCCGAGCGCGCTCCGGTCCGTCTCCGACGATCACGAGCCGCGCCCCGGGGATCCGTGTCAATGACCGCAGGTCCTCGACCTGCTTCTCGGGGGCGAGGCGTCCGACGTACCCGATGATCCGTTCGCCGGGCGCGACCCGTTGCCGCCACGCGTCCGACCGATGTGCGGGCGAGAACTTCACCGAGTCGACGCCGCGCCCCCACCGCCAGAGACGGTCGACCTCGAGCGCCGCAAGCTGACGCTCCGCGGCGCTCGACGGCACGAGGGACAACGTCGCCCGACGGTGCAGCCGCGCGACGTGCGCCTCCGCGAGGGCGGCGACGCCCGGCACCCCGTACTTCGCGGTGTAGGCGATGACGTCGGTCTGGTAGACGGCGACCGTCGGGAGGCCGAGGTTATCTGCAGCCACGAGCCCCTGCCATCCGAGCACAGCGGGCGAGGCGAGGTGCACGACGTCAGGGGCGAAGCCGGCGAGGATCCGCTTGAGCTGCGCGACCGGCGCGAGCGCCACGCGCACGTCCGGGTAGCTCGGCAGAGGAATCGACGCGAGCAGCGCGGTCGCCGGAAGCGTGTGATCCACGTCTGCGCCGGATCCGCCCGCCGAGCGCGGCGCGACGACGAGCACCTCATGGCCGAGGTCACGCAGGTGACGCGACGCGTGCAGCACGGAGTTCGTGACGCCGTTCATGTGCGGAAGGAAGCTCTCGGTGACGATCGCGACGCGCATGCCCTCATCGTGGCGCCGGGCCGCGTGTCACCTCGAGCCGACGCGGCGGATGTTCCGCAGAGTTCACCGGCCCGCCCACTTGCGCCCCCGTACCGTTCACCGCGCACCGCGAACCCCCGCGAAGCGCGAGTCAGGTGAGCAGGTCCGCGAAGGACGTCGCGCCGCCGAGATAGGCCTCGGGCGAGTACGGATCCTGCGCGGCACGGCGGGGGGCTCCCGCCAGCCGGTCGGCGAGCTCACGCGCGGCGCGATCGATGCGCTTCTGCAGCGGCGCGACGCGATCGGCGCCCTCGCCCCAGTCGTCGGACGCGGCGAAGACGCCCGTCGTGACCGGTTCGGCGTGCAGGTACGTGAACAGCGGCCGGATCGCGTAGTCGATCGCGAGCGAGTGGCGCGGAGTTCCTGCCGTCGCGCCGATCAGCACCGGAGTGCCGTCGAGCGCGTCGCGATCGAGTGCGTCGAGCCAGCTCTTGAACAAGCCGGAGTAGCTCGTCGAGAAGATGGGCGTCACCACGAGGAGCGCGTCGGCGGCGGCAACGGCCGCGTTCACCTCGGCGAGCGGCTTCGGAGCGAAGCCCGTCAGGAGGTGGTTCGTGATGTCGTGGGCGACGTCGCGCAGTTCGAAGACGCGAGCGGCCGCCTCGATGTCCCGCCCAGCGAGCTCGGCCGTGACCGCGGCGGTGATGCGGTCTGCGAGCATACGGGTCGACGACGGCGTACTGAGCCCCGCCGACACGACGGCGATGGATCGGACCTCGCTCATCGGGCACCTCCGAGACCGAACGCGCTTCCCGCCGGCGACGACGTGTCCTGGTATGGCGAGCCGCCGGTGACGTTGTCGCCGCGGTTGGCGTTCGGGCGCGGCTGGCGCGGGGCGGAGTCGCCGTACTTCGCTCTCACACGCGCGGCGTGGGTCGGAGCGTCGGGAACGGTCGTCGGCCGATTCTTCTGCAGCTCACGGCGCAGTACCGGGACGACCTCCTCACCGAGCAAGTCAATCTGCTCGAGAACCATCTTCAGCGGCAGCCCCGCGTGGTCGACGAGGAACAGTTGGCGCTGGTAGTCACCGAACGTGTCTCGCATGGAGGCGTACCGGTCGATGACCTGCTGCGGCGAGCCGACCGTCAGCGGCGTCATCTCGGTGAAGTCCTCCATCGTCGGACCGTTGCCGTAGACGGGAGCGTTGTCGAAGTACGGGCGGAACTGATCCACCGCGTCCTGCGAGTTCTTCGCCATGAAGGCCTGTCCACCGAGCCCGACGATCGCCTGCTCGGGCGTGCCGTGACCGTAGTGCGCGTACCGCTGGCGGTAGAGCCCGATCAGTCGTTGGTAGTGCTCCTTCGGCCAGAAGATGTTGTTGGCGAAGAAGCCGTCACCGTAGTAGGCCGCCTGCTCGGCGATCTCCGGAGTGCGGATGGAACCGTGCCACACGAACGGGGGCACGTCGTCGAGCGGCCGCGGCGTCGAGGTGAAGCCATTCAGAGCCGTGCGGAAGCGGCCTTCGAAGTCGACGACGTCTTCACGCCAGAGGCGGTGCAGGAGCTGGTAGTTCTCGATCGCGAGCGGCAGGCCCTCGCGGATGTCCTTGCCGAACCACGGATAGACCGGCCCGGTGTTGCCTCGTCCCATCATGAGGTCCGCGCGCCCGCCAGCGAGGTGCTGCAGCATCGCGTAGTCCTCGGCGATCTTCACCGGGTCGTTGGTCGTGATCAGCGTCGTCGCCGTCGACAGGATCAGTCGCTCTGTCTGCGCCGCGATGAACGCGAGGGTCGTCGTCGGCGACGACGAGAAGAAGGGCGGGTTGTGGTGCTCGCCGAGGGCGAAGACGTCAAGCCCTGCTTCCTCGGCGTGCGTCGCGATACGGACGATGTCGCGGATCCGCTGCGCTTCGCTCGGCGTCTCGCCCGACACCGGGTCGCGCGTGACATCGCTGACGGACATCAGTCCGAACTGCATCGCCGTGCTGTTGGCGTCGTTCATGAAGCCTCCGCTCATTTCCATGTAATTGAATATACATGATGCAACGCAGGCGTCGCGCAGCTATTCCCGGAACGACGAAAGCCCGCCCCACACCGTGGGACGGGCTTTCGAGAAGTCGATTGAACGCTGGGCGCTCCCTTCGGCTTCTGCGGCTGATCGGCATGCTCACCGGGCGAGCCGGTGAACCAGACAGCGCTGGCCGATACGGGCTTCGTCGTTAGCGACGGAGACCGATGCGCGCGATCAACGCGCGGTAACGCGCGATGTCGACGCGCTGGAGGTAGCCGAGAAGGCGGCGGCGCTGACCGACGAGCAGGAACAGCCCACGACGCGAGTGGTGGTCGTGCTTGTGCTCCTTGAGGTGCTCAGTCAGGTCGGAGATCCGCTGCGACAGCAGAGCGACCTGCACCTCGGGGGATCCGGTGTCACCGGGGTGCGTCGCGTACTCTTCGATGATCGACTTCTTGACGTCAGCTTCCAGTGCCATAGAAATTGATCCCCTTCCTCGTCATTGCGCGGCGCTCCGCACCGAATGTGCGAGCTCTCTGTATCCGCGGCCGTTCTGACGGCAATCAGTGAGTCTACCCCACGCGCACGCGCGCCCCTCCCAGGATCCGGAAAGGGGCGCGTGGGTCTTGCGACGCAGCTCAGACCTGCAGCGTGCCCTGCAGGTCGAGCGTGATCTTGACCGTCTTGCCGACGAGCACACCGCCGGTCTCGAGCGCGGCGTTCCAGTTGAGGCCGAAGTCCTCACGGTCGATCGTCGCCTCGGCCGTCGCGCCGCCCTTGTAGTTGCCCCAGGGGTCGGAGCCGAAGCCGCCCAGCTCGAGTGAGAAGGTGACGGGACGAGTGACATCCTTGATCGTCAGGTCGCCGTCGACGACGAAGCCGTCGCCCTCCTCGCGCACACCGGTGCTGACGAACGAGATCGTCGGGAAGTTCTCGGCGTCGAAGAAGTCTGCGCTGCGCAGGTGGCCGTCGCGACCCTCGTCGTTCGTGTCGACCGACGCGACGTCAGCGGTCGCCTCGACCGTTGCGTCGAGCGGGTTCTCCGGCAGCACGAGCGTCGCCTGCTTGACGAGGAACTTCCCCCGCACCTTCGAGATCATCATGTGACGCACCTCGAAGTTGACGTCGCTGTGCGACGAGTCGAGGACGTAGGTGCCGGCCTTGTATCCGGGGATGTCAATGGTCATGCGCTCTCCTTGCCGCTACGGCGATTCGGTGGCGCGACTCGTTCGCGCTCCATACAAGTATTCACGTGCATGCATTTGAAGTCAAGTGAATAGATTATGAATCGTCCGTGGCACACTCGTGGGCGGGCCCCGGCAGGGCCCGCCCACGAGTGGAGGATTCAGGAGGCGTCGACGAGGTCGATGATGAAGATGAGGGTCTTTCCGCCGAGGAAGTGACCGGCTCCGGACTCGCCGTATGCGAGGCGCGGCGGAATCGTCAGGCGGCGTCGACCGCCGACCTTCATCCCGGGGATCCCGTCCTGCCAGCCCTGGATGAGCATGCCGAGAGGGAACTGCGCTGGCTCGCCGCGGTTCCAAGAGGAGTCGAACTCCTCGCCGGAGTCGTAGTCGACCCCGGCGTAGTGGATCGTGACGGTCGCGCCGGGCTTCGCCTCGTCGCCAGTGCCGACGATGATGTCGTGGACTTCGAGCTCGGTGGGTGCCGGGCCCTCAGGCGGTTCGAACTCGGGCTTCGTGCGTTCTGCGGTCATGCTCCCATCCTGACCGATGCGAACACGGACGACCACCGAATGCGCTCTCGGCGAAACGCCATCGTCGAGACAGAGAACCAGCGCCCGGGTCTCGGCGAGGCCGGAGAACGCATCGGGCGCTGGTCTATGAGAAAAGAGTCTCCCACTGTGGCGGGGAAGTCAAGACCCCGTCGACCAATCGTTACCAACCCCGATCGGTGCGAGGAGGCGCGCGCGGGTGCTCATCATGCGCGCGAGCAGAACGTGCTCGTCCGCGGCCGCGAGGGCATCCGTACCGGTGATCGCGCGCTGGCGAGCCCACGCGAGTCGCGCGCCGTCATGGATGAAGTCGCGCATGATCGGGCGTCGATCGCCCGGCAGGCTGCGCGCCCACGCGAGCCCTGCGGTCCGTCCCGGCTTCGTTGACAGCATGTCGGCCTCGGGCGCCGTGAACCATCCGGCGCGCACGTAATCCTCGAGACGCTCTCGACGCAGCAGCAGCTCCGCGCGACGGATCCGGATCGACACGGCGATGAACACGATGAACAGCGGCACCTGGAGCAGCACGTACGGCAGGAAAAAACCGGCGAATGCGGCGCTCGCGTTCCAGAAGGCGTGCAACACGATCGCGACGAGGAGGCCCAACAGCCAGGGGAAGAACACCGGTCGCGCGCGACGTACTGCGAGGCCGACCGCGAAGCCACACGCTGCCGTGAACATGATGTGCGCGAACGGCGAGAGGATGGCGCGGAGGAAGAACACGGTCGTGAGCTCGCCGACCCCTCCGGCC
>JAJYSF010000331.1 GCA_021793715.1 Actinomycetes bacterium | reverse complement strand
ATCGACGGCGCGGGTTACGTCGGGAGTTCGCCGACGCGGCGCTTCGTGATGGTGTGTTCGACCGCGACGAGGATGAACACCACGATCGCTCCCGCGAGCGCGAGGACGGTCGGCCAGAGCGGGTCCGACGGCGCGAGAAGCGATCCGTACCCTTCTTCGCTGCCGGCGCCTCCCTGCCACGGCCATAGCGCGCGCAGGGATCCGAGCATGAGGCCCGCCATGATGATCAGCGTCATGCGACGGTGCTTCTCGAGGAGGACCCGCATCACGCGGACGACCGTGAGCAGTCCGAGAATGGCGCCCACCGCGAAAACGCTGATATAGGTCATGTCGCGCTCGTCGACGGCCTGGAGCGTCGGCGAGTAGAGGCCGACGGCGAGCAGAAAGAAGGATCCGGAGACGCCAGGCACGACGAGGGCGCACACCGCCACCGCGGCCGCGGCGAAAACGAACACGAGGTTCGGATTCTCGACGGTGCCTCCGCCGGCGAAGCTGACGAGGAAGAACGCCACGGCGACCGCAAGGATGAACGCCACGATGTCGACCGCGAGGTTCTTGCGCTTCGGCAGCAGCCGGAACGGCACGACGAGGCTCGCCGCGACGAGCCCGAAGAAGAGTCCGCGCGCGTTGACCGGGTTCGAGGAGACCAGGCTCTCGATGGTTCCGGCGGCAAAGAGGACGGCGCTCGCCATGCCGATGAGCATGGGGAGAACGAGCCACCAGTCGACCTCGGCGATGCGTCGACGGAAGCCGGCCGCGCGGTCGGGCCCGGTGACAAGGGTCTTGAAGGCGCCGCCCAGCGCGCTCGCCGCGTGCAACGCTCGCTCGTAAACGCCTACGACGAGCGCGACGGTCCCCCCGGAGATCCCGGGGACCAGCTCCGCCATCCCGATCAGGAATCCGCGAATCGCGTTCCACGGGGTGTGGATCGGCTTGGCCGTGTCGTTCACGTTGTCTCGCTTCCGTCGTGCGCCACGTCGACACTACCCATCGCGTGCACGTGCGTCCCTGGGGAAAACCCGCGCGCCGCCAGGGGAAGTCCCGACGCGGCGGCGGGGGACGGATCCGCGAAACGCGCCGCGGACAACATGGATCCGCCGCCCGCACCACGGTCGGGTCGCCTCCACAGCCGCTGCGGATAGGATCGTGCCGTCCCTTTCGCCTCACCAGAAGGATCGTAGAAGTGCTGCGCACCCACACCGCTGGCTCGCTCAGAGCCGCGCACATCGGTCAGACCGTCACCCTCACGGGTTGGGTCGATCGTCGCCGCGATCACGGCGGGGTGGCGTTCATCGATCTGCGTGATTCGTCGGGCATCGCCCAGGTGGTCATCCGTGACGAAGAGGTGGCCCACCCGCTCCGGAGCGAGTTCGTCCTCAAGGTCACCGGCGAGGTGTCCGAGCGCCCCGCCGGCAACGCGAACGAGAACCTGCCGACGGGCGACATCGAGGTGATCGCGACCGACGTCGAGGTGCTCAACGCCTCGGCCCCGCTGCCGTTCCAGGTGTCGACCGCTCTCGACGGCCAAGAGACCGTCGGCGAGGAAGCGCGCCTCAAGCACCGCTACCTCGACCTGCGCCGCCCCGGTCCCGCCGCAGCCCTGCGCCTGCGCTCCAAGGCCAACCAGGTCGCGCGCCGCGTGCTCGACGAGCACGAGTTCGTCGAGATCGAGACGCCCACCCTCACGCGTTCGACACCCGAGGGTGCCCGAGACTTCCTCGTCCCGGCGCGGTTGAACCCCGGATCCTGGTATGCGCTTCCGCAGTCCCCGCAGCTCTTCAAGCAGCTGCTGATGGTCGGCGGCATGGAGCGTTATTACCAGCTCGCGCGCAGCTATCGCGACGAGGACTTCCGTGCCGACCGTCAGCCGGAGTTCACGCAGCTCGACATCGAGATGAGCTTCGTCGACCAGGAGGACGTCATCGCGCTCGGCGAGCAGGTCGTCGCGGAGCTCTGGAAGCTCATCGACGTCGAGATTCCGACGCCGATCGAGCGGATCACGTTCGCCGACGCGATGCGGCTGTACGGATCCGACAAGCCGGACCTGCGCTTCGGCAACACGATCGTCGAGCTCGCCGAGTACTTCGCCGACACGTCCTTCCGCGTTTTCCAGCAGGAGTATGTCGGATCCGTGGTCATGCCCGGCGGCGCCTCGCTGCCGCGCCGCCAGTTTGACGCCTGGCAGGACTGGGCGAAGTCGCGCGGCGCGAGGGGGCTCGCGTACGTCACGTTCGCCGAGGACGGCACGCTCGGCGGTCCTGTCGCCAAGAACCTCACCGACACCGAGCGCGACGGACTCGCCGCAATCACGGGGGCACAGCCAGGTGACGCCGTGTTCTTCGCCGCGGGCAAGACGAACGAGGCGCGCGCGCTGCTCGGCGCCGCGCGCGTGGAAATCGCCCACCGCACCGACCAGATCTCGGACGACGACTGGGCGTTCGTCTGGGTCGTCGACGCCCCGCTGTTCAAGCCCACGGGCGAGGACCCGGAGGACGTCGACCTCGGCAACTCGGCATGGACGGCGGTGCACCACGCATTCACCTCGCCGAAGCCAGAGCACCTCGACACGTTCGACAAGGATCCCGAAAGCGCCTTGTCGTACGCG
>JAJYSF010000330.1 GCA_021793715.1 Actinomycetes bacterium | reverse complement strand
ACACTCCGCGACGACGGCACCGCGCTCCGTGATCTGCTGCAGCAGATGCGCATGCCCCGCCGGATACACACGGTCCGCGCCGCCCGCCACGAACGCGGCCGTGCGACCGCCGACGCGCATCGCCGCGCGGTGAGCGGCACCGTCGATGCCATACGCCGCGCCGGAGACGATGACGACATCGTCGGCGGCGAGAGAGCTCGCGAGGTCGGCCGCGACGTGCTCGCCATACCCCGTGGCGGCGCGTGCTCCCACGAGAGCGGTCGAGAGGCCGTGCGCCAACGCCTCGGCCTCGCCGCGCACCCAGAGACACACGGGCGCATGCGCGCCGAGATCGTCGAGGCCGACCGGCCACGCGACGTCGCCCGGGACGAGGAGTCGGATCTGCCGGCGCCGCGCGGCCGCGATCGCGTCCCGCACGAGGCCCGCGTCCCATCGCGTGGCCCACCGATCGAGGGCATTCGCGATGTCGTCACCGCGGGGCGCCGTCGCCACCCTGTCGAGCGCGGCGCGGGGTCCGAAGCGCGCGATCGCCTCGCCCGCGACGCCGTCGCCCGGTTCGATGAGGATCGACCAGGCGATGCGCGCGACCGCGTCCTCATCGCCCGTCCCGACCCAGGCGTCCGCTTCCCGGCGCACATCGTCGGTGATCAGGTCGCCGACCTCGAGTCGCCGCGTCACGCGATCACCCCCTTCTTCAGGAAGAGCGCCCGTCCGACGTCGCTCGCCAGCGGTTCGTCTCGTCCCTCAAGGTCGGCGACCGTCCACGCCACTCGGGCGACACGATCGTGTGAGCGCAACGTCAGCAAGCCGCGCTCCAGCGCGGATTCGAGCGTGCGACGCGCCTCGCCGCGCAGCGGGCGCGGCCCCTTTCGCAGCCACGTGCCCGACACCTGGCCGTTCGTGACCCACGGCGTCTCGGACAGGCGCTCGGCCGCGCGTTCACGGGCCGCCGTCACGCGGCGTCTCGCCTCCGCGCTCGTCACGCCGCCCGGCGCGTCGTCGACCCGCGAGACGCGCCGCAATCGCAGATCGAGGTCGATGCGGTCGAGAAGTGGCCCGGAGAGCTTCGCCGCGTAGCGCCGCACCTCGGCAGGCGAGCACGTGCAGACCCCGCCCGCGACGCCGAACTCGCCGCATGGACACGGGTTCATCGCGAGCACCAGTTGAAATCTCGCGGGGAAGCTCGCGGTGAAGCCCGCCCGATGGATCGCGATCGTTCCGTTCTCGAGGGGCTGGCGCAGGGCGTCGAGCACAGACCGCGGCGCCTCCGCGACCTCGTCGATGAACAGCACGCCGCGGGAGGCCCGTGCGATCGCCCCGGGACTCGCGCGACGGGATCCGCCTCCCACAAGCGCAGCGAGGGTGGCCGAGTGGTGCGGCGCTTCGAAAGGGGGCTGTCGCGTCAACGCCGCGATGCGCTCCCCCGTCAGCGATCGGACGGAGGCGACCTCGAGGGCCTCCTCGTCGGTCAGCGCCGGAAGGATCCCCGGCAGTCGCCGTGCGAGCATCGTCTTCCCCGCGCCCGGCGGTCCCGACATCAGCAGATGGTGACCGCCCGCTGCGGCCACGAGCAGCGCATCGACCGCCTCCGGCTGCCCGACGACGTCGGCGAGGTCGATGTCCGGTACCGGCGCCGCGACTTCCGACTCGATCCTGGTCGCCGCCACCTCGGGGCCTTCGAGAACGGGGTCGTCGATCTCGGCCCCGTGCAGCCGTGCCGCCTCGGCCAGCGTCCGCACGCCGACCACCTCGGCGTCGGAGACGAGTTCGGCCTCGGCGCGGTTGTTCTCGGGCACGACGACGCGCGGCCGACCGGCGGCAACGGCTGCGAGGACGGCGGGGAGCACGCCGGGAACTGCGCGGACGCGGCCATCGAGCCCGAGCTCGCCGACGTGCACCGTTCCCGCGAGCGACGTGGGATCGAGCCGACCGTCGGTCGCCAGCGCGGCGAGCGCCACCGACAGATCGAACCCGGATCCCTGCTTGGGCAGACTCGCCGGCGACAGATTGACCGTGAGTCGGCGGTCCGGCAGCGCGAGCCCGCTGTTCTCACATGCGTTCGTCACGCGTCGGACGGCCTCGCCGAGCGCCTTGTCCGGCATCCCGATGAGGCGAAAATCGGGCCGATGCTGCGTGATGTCGGCCTCGACCTCGATGAGCCTGCCGCGCAGGCCCGTCAGCGCGACCGCCCACGTCCGCACGACGATCACGAGATCCCCCGCAGGTGCTCCACCGCCGCAGAGGCGGGATCCGATCCGGTGATCGCGATCGCGTCGACGCGCAGGCGGCGTCCGCGAGCGACGCCGGGGTGCACCCGCGCCCACATGTGCGCCAGGCGCCACAGACGCGCGGTCTTCCGCGCGTCGAGCGCTTCGAACGGGTGACCGTATCGCCGGTTCGTGCGGGTCTTGACTTCGACGATCGCGACGATGTCGCGCCGGACAGCAACGAGATCGATCTCACCCGACGCGCACCGCCAGTTGCGGTCGACGACGATGTACCCGTCGGAGATGAGCAGTTCGGCCGCGCGGTCCTCGCCCGCGCGCCCCAGGGTCATGTTGTGAGGCATGACCTCACGGTGCCGCGAATCGGCGGCGGGCGGATCAG
>JAJYSF010000329.1 GCA_021793715.1 Actinomycetes bacterium | reverse complement strand
GGTGGCGGAAGCCGTCAGGCATGGGAGGGGAACGGCGATGACTCCGGAGCAGCAGCGTCGCAGGGGCAGGCCGCGGACCAGTGGCCTCGAGGAAGAGATCGAGGGAGTGCGCAGGGCGCAGAGCGAGGAGTTCGAGCTGCCGGGCGGGTCCGCCGCGGACGGCGACACCCGCCTCACCCAGCGCCATCGCCTGGTCCTCGAGACCATCGAGCGCGCGGTGTACGTGAACGGGTACCCGCCCAGCATGCGGGAGATCGGCAAGGAGGTGGGCCTCGCCTCCCTGTCCTCAGTCGCCCACCAGCTGTCGCAGCTGGAGCGCCTGGGATACCTGCGCAGGGATCCCAAGCGTCCGCGTGCGATCGAGGTCGTGACGCCGCCGGAGGAGGTCCGCAAGGGGATCGACCCCTCCCCCAACACGGCGATGGTTCCCGTCGTGGGCCGGATCGCCGCGGGCGGTCCCATCCTCGCGGAGCAGGACGTCGAAGACGTCTTCGCGCTGCCGCGTCAGGTCGTGGGATCGGGCGAGCTGTTTCTCCTCAACGTCGTGGGGGACTCGATGCAGGACGCGGCGATCTGCGACGGCGACTTCGTGGTGGTCCGCCGGCAGCCGGACGCGGACAACGGCCAGATCGTCGCGGCGCTGCTGGACGACGAGGCCACCGTCAAGACCCTCAAGCGGGCGGACGGCAAGCAGTGGCTCCTGCCGCAGAACCGGTTCTACGACCCGATCGACGGTGACTTCGCCACGATCATGGGTGTGGTCGTCGCCGTCATCCGCCGGATCGACTGAGCCGCCCCGACGTCACTCCGCCGACGGTCGACAGCGTCGTCGACCGGCGGCGGGACTCTCAGGCATCCGCGTCGCGCAGGCGCTCCAGAGCTCCGCGCACCAGCGCCGGATCCTCCGTCCGCCACATGGGCGGCAGCGAGGCCGCCAGGAATCCCCCGTATCGAGCGGTGCGCAGTCGCTCGTCCAGCACCGCGACGACGCCGCGATCCGCCATCGACCGGATGAGGCGTCCCGCCCCCTGCGCCAGCAGCAGCGCTGCGTGCGTCGCACTCACGGACATGAATCCGTTCGCGCCTGCGCGATGCGCGGACTCCGTGCGCGCCTTCACCAGCGGGTCGTCCGGGCGCGGGAACGGGATGCGGTCGATGACGACCAGGCGGCAGGTCCGCCCGGGCACGTCGACTCCCTGCCACAGCGACAGTGTGCCGAAGAGGCATGCCTCGTCGTCCGTGGCGAAGCGCTTGACGAGGGAGGAGAGCCCGTCCTCGCCCTGGACCAGAACCGGCAGATGGGTCCGCCGGCGCATCTCCTGGGCGGCGGCCTGGGCCGCAGCGCGGGACGAGAAGAGGCACAGCGCCCCTCCGCCCGACGCACGCAGGAGCGCCTCCAGCTCATCGAGCGATTCCTCACTGGCACCGCTGCGACCGGGCCGTGGGAGGTGCGAGGCGACGTAGAGGATCCCCTGCGTCGAGTAGTCGAAAGGCGATCCCACATCGATCGCGTCGTAGCGGGGCGCATCCGGTCCGGCCAGTCCCAGCGCACCCGCGACCGCATCGAAGCGGCCGCCCAGCGCGAGCGTCGCGGACGTCGCGACGACGGTCGACTTCTCGAAGATCCCGGAGCGCATGGTCCCGGCGACGGACAGCGGCGCGACGACCAGCGAGGTCGTCGTCCGCTCCCGGAAAGTCGAGCGGGTCACCCATGCCACGTCGTTGTCCGCCCGGTCCGCGATCCGCGTCGCGACGTCGAACACCTCGAGCATGCGGGCGCGCGCCAGCTGGCGTCCCGCGTCGGGGTCCGACTCGCCCGATCCCGTGCCCAGGTCCGCAACGAGCTGACGGGCGGCATCGCGCACCTGCACGACCCCGGCGGCAAGAGCCTCCGGCCACGCGGACAGGAGGCCGTCCTCAGCCGCGTCGAGACCCTTCTCGAAGGCTGCGCCCGCGGTCTCGAGCAGCCCGATGACGCCGTCCTGGACCAGGCCGGTGCGTCGCACCGCCGACGCCGCGTGGTCGATCATCGCTCCGGTGAGGCTGCCGGTCAGCGCGTTCGTCACACGATCGCGCAGCTCGTGCGCCTCGTCGATGATGACCGCCGTGTGCTCCGGCAGGACGGCATGGTCGCCGAACGCGTCGATCGCGAGCAGGGCATGGTTTGTGACGACCACGTCCGCGCTGGCCGCCCGGATCTTCGCCATCTCCGCGAAGCACTCCTCGAATGCGGGGCACTTGGACCCCAGGCAGTCGAAGGCGTTGACGGACACCTGCGACCATGCGCGGTCGGACACGCCGGGCAGCAGATCGTCGCGGTCTCCCGTCTCCGTCGTCCGCACCCAGCTGCGGATCCGCGTGATCTCCTCGCCCAGCTGCGAGGGTCCGCCGCTCCGCTCAGCCGGTTGACCGGACGCCGAGCGATCAGCGCCGAAGTCGAACAGCATCCCCGCCTCATCGTCGGGGAATCCCCCGTCCAGCTTGTAGCGGCACACGTAGTTCCGCCGTCCCTTGAGGACGGCGGCGGACGGCCGGCGGGGCAGATCGTCGCGGACCGCGCGGATGAGGCGCGGCAGGTCCCGATCGACGATCTGGGCCTGGAGAGCCAGTG
>JAJYSF010000328.1 GCA_021793715.1 Actinomycetes bacterium | reverse complement strand
GACCTCGAGCTCGGCGATCTGCTCTTCCGCGAGGGCGACACTCGCCTCGGCACGTGTGATCTGCTGACGCATGTCGACGTAGCCGCTCACGGACGGGACGAGCACGAACGCGCCCAGGACGACGAGGCCGAGCATGATGACGGTGAACCCGGACAGCCGGATCCCGCTCAGCCAGTCGCGGGCGGAGGGTCGCGGGCGCCCGGACCCCGCCCGGGAACGCGAAGAGGGGGCCGCGTGTCGTCGCATGCGGCCCCCTCTCTCGTGGTGCGTGTCGTTCGTCAGCCCTGGAAGCGCGGGTAGGCACCGCGGCCCGCGAACGTCGCCGCGTCGCCGAGTTCCTCTTCGATGCGC
This sequence comes from Actinomycetes bacterium, assembly GCA_021793715.1. The sequence continues at coordinate 2,260 of JAJYSF010000328.1, read as the reverse complement.
AGGAGTTGATTGTATTTCGCCACGCGGTCGCTGCGCGCAGGCGCGCCCGACTTGATCTGGCCGCAGCCCACCGCGACCGCGAGGTCGGCGATCGTGACGTCCTCGGTCTCGCCCGAACGGTGCGACATCATCGAGGTGTAGTTCGCGTTGTGCGCCATCGAGACCGCATCGAGCGTCTCGGTGAGCGTGCCGATCTGGTTGACCTTGACGAGCAGCGAGTTCGCGATCCCCTCGTCGATGCCGCGCTTCAGACGCTCGGGGTTCGTCACGAACAGGTCGTCGCCGACAAGCTGCACCTTATCGCCGATGCGCGCCGTGAGGGCGGCCCAACCATCCCAGTCGTCCTCGGCCAGCGCGTCCTCGATTGTGACGAGCGGGTAGTTCGCCAACAGCTCCTCGTAGTAGGAGGTGAGCTGCTCGGCCGACATCTCTTTACCCTCGAACGTGTAGACGCCGTTCGCGAAGAACTCGGTCGACGCGACGTCGAGGCCAACGGCGATGTCCGTGCCGGGGGTGAAACCGGCCTTCTCGATCGACGCCATGAGGAAGTCGAGTGCTGCGCGGTTGCTCGGGAGGTCCGGGGCGAAGCCGCCCTCGTCACCGAGGCCCGTCGCGAAGCCGCCCGTGAGCAGCTCCTTCTTCAGGACCTGGTACGCCTCGGCACCCCAGCGCAACGACTCGGCGAACGAGTCGGCGCCGTGCGGCACGAGGAAGAACTCCTGCATGTCGATGCCGTTGTCGGCGTGCTCGCCGCCGTTGATGACGTTGAGCGCCGGAACGGGGAGGACGTGCGCGTTCGCGCCGCCGACGTAGCGGTACAGCGGCAGATCGGCGCTGTCTGCGGCCGCCTTGGCCACGGCAAGGCTGACGCCGAGGATCGCGTTGGCGCCGACACGCTTCTTGTTGGCCGTGCCGTCGACCTCGTTCAGCGTCAGGTCGACGAGACGCTGGTCTGCGGCGTCGAGACCTTCGATCGCGGGACCGAGTTCGTCGATCACGCTCGCGACCGCCTTCGTCACGCCCTTGCCGCCATAGCGATCCTTGTCGCCGTCACGCAGCTCGTACGCCTCGAACGCTCCGGTTGAGGCGCCCGACGGAACGGCCGCGCGCTGCACGATGCCGTCGTCGAGGAGGACCTCAACTTCGACGGTCGGATTCCCTCGGGAGTCGAGGATCTCGCGTGCGCCTACTGCTTCGATCTGTGCCACGGATGTACTCCTTGAAAAGTGGGCGTTGTCGGGTGATGAGACCCACCGCACAGTCTATGGCGTCGCCGCGGCGGCCGATATCCGGCGAGCGTCGCCCCCGCGCTGCGGGCGGTGGCGCGGGCCGCGATCACGCGCGAGGATGGCAACATGACGATTCGGGGAACTCTCGAGGAACGACAGGTTCTGCTCGCGGGCGGGACGTCCGAGGCCGGTTGGGCGTGCGCTCACGCGCTGCGCGGCCGCGGCGCGCGCGTCATCGTCGCCGGTCGCTCGCCGGAGAAGCTCGCCCGGTTCGCCGACAGCGGGTTCCTGACGATGGAGCTGGACCTCGCCGATGCCGCCGCGGTCGAGGAACAGATCGGCGCGCTGTCCTCGCTCGACGGTCTCATCCCGCTCGTGGGCGGGTGGCGCGGCGGCGGGGGCATCTCCGGTCAGTCCGACGAGGACTGGGCGTTCCTGTCGACAGCACTCTCGGCCGTGCGCCACACGTGCCGGGCCGCCTGGCCGCTGCTCGACGCGTCGCCAGCCGCGCGCGTCGCGGTGGTCTCATCCGTGCAGGTCACCCGACCGCGAGCCGGCGGCGCGAACTACGTCGCCATGAAGGCCGCCACCGAGGCCTGGATCCACGCGGTCGCGCACGGCTTCTCTTCCGCGGCGCGGGCACATCAGCGCGCGCAGACCGGATCCTGCACGATCTTCCGCGTCGATCAGCTCGCCGGACGGGAACAGGCGCTCGCGGACGCCGTCGCGGCACTCTGGGACACCCCGGCTGCCGACGCATCCGCACGCATCGAGACTCTCGCGTAGCCCGTCAGCCGATTTCGCGACCCGCGCCCCAGACGCGGCGCACGCGCAACGCGGAGGACATCAGCACGGCGTCGGCCGCGCTGCCGACCGAGAGCGAGCCGAGGTCATCGCGCCCGATGGCACGCGCCGGGATCCGCGTGAGGGCGTCGACCGCGTCGACGAGCGGGAGACCACACGCATCGACCGCCTGGCGGAGGGCTTCGTCGAGGAGCAGCGTCGACCCCGCGATCGCTCCCCCGTCGAGG
>JAJYSF010000327.1 GCA_021793715.1 Actinomycetes bacterium | reverse complement strand
TTCCGATCTGCTGGCCGCGGTGTGGGGCGGAGCACTCCTCGGCATCCTGTTCCGCGTGCTGTGGATCGGTGCGCCCCGCTGGCTGTACGTCGCGATCTACCTCGCCCTCGGCTGGGCTGCCGTGATGTACATGCCGGACCTGTTCCGCGCGAGCGTCGCCATGATGATCCTCGTGATCGTCGGAGGCCTGCTGTACTCGGCCGGCGCGGTCTTCTACGCGCTCAAGCGCCCGAATCCGTCACCGCGCCACTTCGGCTTCCACGAGATCTTCCACGTGTGCACGGTGCTCGCGTTCCTCTGCCACTGGGCGGCGGCGCTGCTCATCGCGCTTCACCCGGCGTTCAACCTGACGTTCTAGGCCCCGCGTCGCCGTCGGCAGACCCATCGTCGGAGCCGCCGGCATCGTCCTCTGCCGCGCGCTGCTCGGCGTCGAGCATCTCGTTGACCTCGGCCCGATAACGCACGCGACGCACGCGACGCATCATGTCGATCACGAGGAGCGCGACGGCGACGACGAGGAGCACGATCACGAGAAAGCCATAGGGTCCGGGGGTCACCGACTCCGGATCGACGGTCGGCGTCGGAACGGGCGTCTCTTTGAGACCCATACGAACGATGGCGAGGCTGAGCATCGTGAGACTCCCGACAGCGAAGGCGACTAACCTGGTACGTCCCCACCCTATTCCCCCGCTGCAGAAGGACGTTCGGTGACTTCGAAGGAACAGCTCGACGACCGATACGGTCGCGGATCCCGGCGCGCCACGCGCACATGGATCATCGCGTTCGTCGTCCTCGGCGTCATCGCGGCCACGGCGCTCGCGTGGAGCGTGGTCACGTCGACCGCGCGCAATGTCGACGTCGACGATCTCGGATTCACCGTCGTCTCCGACGCCGAGGTCGAGGTCTCATTCCGCGTCACGTCGAGCCACGATGGCGACGTCGCGTGCGTCATCGAGGCGATGGACGAGACGTTCGCGGTCGTGGGCTGGGACGTCGTCGAGATCCCCGGCGGCGCGGTGACGAGCGACCACACGCTCACGGTGCCGACGGTCGGGCTGGCGACAACGGGATTCGTGAACAACTGCCGACTCCGGTAGATTTGCCCGGATATTCCCACGTCGGATCATTGGATCTGTTGAAGGAGAACCATCGTGTCTAGCGAGAACGCAACGTTCCTCACCCGGGAGGCCTACGATCGGCTCGCCGCTGAGCTCGAGCATCTCTCGACCGTGGGTCGCGAGGAGATCGCGAAGCGCATCGAGGCCGCCCGCGATGAGGGTGACCTGCGCGAGAACGGCGGGTACCACGCGGCGAAGGACGAACAGGGCAAGCAGGAGGCACGGATTCGCCAGCTGACCGCGATCCTGAAGGACGCGGAGATCGGCGAGGCACCCGAGGCGGACGGCGTCGTGCGCTCCGGAACGGTGATCACCGCGACGATCTTCGGCGACGAGGAGAAGTTCCTGCTCGGCAGTCGCGAGATCGCCGGCAGCACCGACCTCGACGTCTACAGCGAGCAGAGCCCCCTCGGCGCGGCGATCATCGGCATGAAGGTCGGCGACACCGGATCCTACGAGGCGCCGACGGGCAAGCAGATCCCCGTGAAGATCGTCGCGGTGGAGACGTTCACGGGCTGACCCGCGTCACTCCATGACCACTTCCGGGCGGAACCCTCCGCTGCGGAGTGATTCCAGCACGAGCTGCCGGTGCTCTTCACCGCGCGTCTCGACAGAGACCTGCAGGACGACCTCGCTGATCTGCATGCCCTGTCCGTGGCGCGTGTGCATCACCTCGATGACGTTCGCGCCCGCCTGAGCGAGAAGTTCGGAGACCTGCACGAGCTGACCAGGACGGTCCGGCAGCGGGATGTGCACGGTGAGGTAGCGACCGGCGGCCGCGAGCCCGTGTGCGACGACGCGTTGCATCAGCAATGGATCGATGTTGCCGCCTGAGAGGACCACCCCCGTCGTTCCTTGCGCACGGATCTTGCCGGCCATGATGGCAGCGACACCCACCGCGCCCGCGGGCTCGACGACCTGCTTCGCGCGCTCGAGAAGCGCCAGCAATGCACGCGCGATGTCGTCGTCGCTGACCGTGACGACCTCGTCGACGAGGTCGCGGATCAGCGCGAACGGCACGTCGCCGGGGCGGTTGACCATGATCCCGTCGGCGATCGTCGGACGCGTCGTCACCTGCGTCGGTTCCCCCGCTTCGAGCGAGATCGGATACGCCGCGGCATTCTCCGCCTGCACGCCGATGATGTGCACCTCTCGGCCGGCGGCCATCGCGCGAGCTTTCGCCTTCGCGGCCGCCGCAACGCCGGCGATCAGCCCGCCGCCGCCGATGCCGAGCACGATCGTCTCGAGGTCGGGGACCTGTTCCATGAGTTCCAGGCCGAGCGTGCCCTGCCCCACGACGATGTCGCGGTGGTCGAACGGGTGGATGAGCACCGCACCCTCGCGCTCGGCGTGCTCTGCGGCGAGCCGTAGGCCGACGTCGACGGCGTCGCCCTCCAGCACGACCTCGGCCCCGTATCCGCGCGTGGCGAGCAGCTTGGGAACCGGCACGCCGAGCGGCATGTAGATCGTGGCGGGGATCCCGAGCGGGCGCG
>JAJYSF010000326.1 GCA_021793715.1 Actinomycetes bacterium | reverse complement strand
GATCTCCGCGCGCCTTGCTGCCACGCTACGCCGTCGAAGCGCGCGTCAAGAAGTTCGTGCGCCGCTGCACCGACGCGTGGCGAGCGACTACGACAGCGAGGTCGTGATGGGGCCGGTGTCGGTGAACGGATCCTCGTCGCTGCGCTCGCGACGCGGCTTCACCAGCACGGCGCCGGCCGAGGCGATCACGACGATCGTGAGCCCCACGATCTCGAGCCACGACATCGCCTGCCCGAGCAGCAGCCATCCCGCGAGCGCGGCGGTCGCGGGGGCCAGGCTCATGAGGATCCCGAACGCAGCCTGACTGAGGCGACGCAGCGCGAGAAGCTCGAGACCGTAAGGGATCGTCGACGACAGGATCGCGACACCCGCGCCGAGCAGCAGGAGCCACGGATCCAGCAGAGCGGTGCCCGCGGTGAAGCTCGCGGCCGGCAGGCTCACGAGTGTTCCGACGACCATCGCGAGAGCGAGCCCGTCGAGCTTGGGGAACGCGCGTCCGACGTCCGCCGACGAGCGGATGTAGAACGCCCACATCAGGGCCGCACCGAGCGCGAAGACGACGCCCCACGCGTCGAGGCGATCCCATCCGCCCCCGCCAAGCGCGATGACGCCGCAGAGCGCGAGGCCCGCCCACACCCACGCCGACGCGCGCCGGGCGACGACGACAGCGTAGACGAGTGGGCCGAGCACCTCGAAGGTCACCGCGACTCCGAGCGCGAGCCGGTCGAGCGCCAGGTAGAAGAGCCCGTTCATGACGGCGATCGCGATGCCGAGGCGCACGACCGCCCACCACGCTGAGCGCGCGGCCCCGCGGATCCGCGGGCGCGCGATGGCCGTGAGCACGACGGCCGAGAACACGAGCCGGAGGGCAACCATTCCGATCGCTCCCACGCGGGGGAAGAGCGTCACCGCGAGGGCGGCGCCGACTTCCTGACAGGCGAGTCCGACCCAGACCAAGCCGGCCCAGGCGGGCGCCCGTGTCATCGCGCCCTCACGATCTCCGTCCGCGACGCACGCGGATCCAGAATCGAGACGGGCGGGCGCGACACAACTAATCAATCGGGCAGACGGCAGCGTCGCCGACGGCCTGGTGCGCCTGGTCGGCGGTCCACGGTAGCGACGCCTCGGGGCGATCCTCACTCGGCGTCTCGAAGGCGATCGCGGCGAGCTCGCGTGCGAGAGCCCCCGCCAGGTCGCCGCCGGCGGCCGAGTTGTTGAGCGCGACGACGACGGTCAGACCCGTGTCGACGTCGCTGTATGCGGCGGTGGAGTACCCGAAGATCTTGCCCTGCTGACCGAGCATCGATCCGAGCAGGCGGTTGCCGCCCGCCGCGCGCATCCACTGTGCGCCATCGTCATCCAGTGGCACCGACTGCGCCCATCGCGGAGCGAGGTCGTCGCCCGATCCGGCCGAGGCGGCCACACTGGCGACGTACGTGCCCAGATCGTCGACGTCTGAGACGACGCCCGAGGAGGCGTATCCCATCGAGGCCGACAGCTCCGTCATATCGCGCGGGGGCTCCTCGCAGCCGTTCTGGCGGGCGCGCGAGGAGGTGTAGAACCCTGGAAGGGGCTCGGATCCGGGCGCGGACGCTTCGTCGCGCGGCAGGACCGTGTTGCGGAGGCCGTTCGGCTCGGCGACGTAGCGTTCGTACAGCTCGCGCAACGGTGTGCGCGAGGCGTTCTCAAGCGCGAGACCGAGCAGGAAGAACGAGGTATCGGACTCCGTCCAGACGCCGACCTCGCCCTGACCCGCGCCGAGACCCGTCGCTGCGAACTCGCGCGGCGTCCACTCGCGGGTCGGGTTGCTCAGCATCGCGTTCCAGTTGCCGGAATCCGATGAGCGAAGACCCGCGACACCATCGCAGAGGTCGATGAGGGTGACCTCGTCGAGGTGCGGCACGCTGTGCACGTACTCTGTGACGCTGTCGTCGAGGTCGACCGTGTTGCCGTCCATCGCGTAGAGCACGTCACACGTCATTGACCGCGTCACGGTCGCCGCGCGGAACGTCATCTCGGGCGACGGCTGCACGCCCGAGCCCGGCTCTGTCTCCCCGACGCCCGAGACCCATTCGCCGGCCCACGGCACCCAGACGCCGACGATCGCACCGGGCGCACCCGCCGCCGCGGCTGCGCGCTCGCTGGCGGCCTGCAGACGCTCGGTGACCTCTTCGGGAAGCGGATCCGCGATGTCCGCGGGCGCGCGACGGTCGTCGCCCGTGCACCCCGTGAGGAGCACCGCAGCAGCCGCGAACACCGCGACAGCGCCACCGACGCGGCCGCGACGGAAGGAGAAGCTCATGTAACCCCCTGGGAAACGATTTTTCGAGTCTACGGTCTCGTCGCTGAGATCAACCGGGCACCGCGCGCATCTCGGATCCCTGCCGTTCCCAGGCGTTCTTCATGAAGCGTCGCACGTCTTCATCGACGCGGATATCCCGCGGTCGGAGGGGCCGCGACAGGTACAGTCCGTCGAGCGAACTGAGCCGTGACAGCGCGACGTAGGTCTGTCCGGGCGCGAAGGCGCCCGCGCCGAGATCGACGATCGCGCGGTCGTAGGTTTTGCCCTGCGATTTATGGATCGTCACTGCCCAGGCGAGCCGCAAAGATCG
>JAJYSF010000325.1 GCA_021793715.1 Actinomycetes bacterium | reverse complement strand
ACCGGTTCGATCGTCCTGACCCAGGTCAAGCACAAGCAGGCCTGACCCTCTCTCGCCGAAGGGCGCCCCGCGGAGCGACTTCCGCGGGGCGCCCTTCGCGATTGTAAGAAACATGAACGCCGTCTAAACGCTCTCTCATCTGACCGTCACATCCTCCTCATCGCCTGCGCCCAGAGTGGATCTCATCGCAGAACCGCTGGGGAGGACTTCATGACGATCACGCGCGAGGCACCGCTCGCCCCTGTTCCGGGGGCCGCGCACGCCGGGCCGCCCCGTGTCGCGCTGTATTCGCACGACGCTCTCGGACTCGGACACATCCGCCGGAATCTCGCACTCGCGCACGCACTCGCCGGGTCAGCGGAGGCCCCGGACATCCTGCTGCTCACGAGCGCCCCCGAGGTCGTCGCGAGCGACCGGCCCGACCGCTGCGACGTGGTGGCGCTTCCCAGCGTCGCGAAGAGTGACGACGGGACGTACGCGTCGCGGCACCTGTCGCTGGACCGCGGCGACCTCGGACGGATGCGCGAGGGCATTCTGTCGGCCGCATTGGATGCGTTTCGCCCGGATGTTCTCATCGTCGACAAGCATGCGCGCGGTCTCAGCGGCGAGCTCGAGCCCGCGCTCGAGATGCTCGCCGCGCACGGGACGCGGGTCGTGCTCGGCATCCGAGACGTGCTCGACGATCCACTCGTGACGCGACAGGAGTGGCTCGCCGATCGCACCCGCGATGCCCTCGCTCGCTGGTACCACCAGGTCTGGGTCTACGGCGATCGCCGTCTGCACGACCCTCTCGCTCACCTCCCGATCCCGCGACACATCGCGAAGAACGTCGTTTACACCGGGTACCTCGCCCACGGGCGCGGCAGCTCCGGGTGTCGCCCGGCGCACCGGCCCTACGTCCTCGCGGCGTTCGGCGGGGGAGCCGACGGCTTCACCGTCGCCGACGCCTTCGTGCGCAGCGAACTCCCGCACGGCTACGACGGGATCCTGCTGGCCGGCCCGCAGATGCCGTCCGAGCAGGTGCGCGACCTTGAGCGGATCGCGGCGCAGCGCGCGGGCATGCGCGTGATCGCTTCCGTCGATGACGCCGCCGGTCTCGTCGCTGGTGCCGCGGCGCTCGTCGGCATGGGCGGATACAACACGGTGTGCGAGGCGATCGCCGCACGTACCCCGATGCTCGTCATCCCGCGCGTCGTGCCCCGCCGCGAACAGCTCGTTCGCGCGTCCGTCATGAGCGAGGCCGGGCTCATCGACATGCTGCTGCCCGAGAGCCTTTCGCCCGAGGCGATCTCGGCCTGGCTGCGGATGTCGACGCTGCGCGCGGACCGGCCGACACCGGCTTCTGTCGACCTCGACGGCCTGCGCCGGATCCCTGGGCTGGTCGAAGGTCTCGTCGCTTCTCGTCGAAAGGACGTCGCCCATGCGCACCTCTGACCCGCACCGCATCGGATACGTGCTCAAGATGTATCCGCGGTTCTCGGAGACCTTTATCGTGACGGAGATCCTCGCGCGAGAGGCCCGGGGAACCGACGTGCGCATCTATTCGATGCGTCCGCCCGTGGATCCGCGCTTCCACGGCATGCTCGCGGAGGTGGCCGCGCCCGTCTCGTACATCCCGCGCGTGCGCAGTGCCGAATCGCAGTGGCAGTCGATCGGGGGCGCACAGAGCCTCCCCGGATGGACGCGAGCGCTCCCGGAGCTGCTGCGCGCCGATGCGTCGGACGCGGCGCAGGCGATCGACGTCGCTCACCGCGCTCTCGACGACGGCGTGACACACCTGCACGCGCACTTCGCGAGCATGGCGACGACGATCGCACGCCTCGCCGCGCTCCTCGCCGACATCCCGTACTCGTTCACGGCGCACGCGAAGGACCTCTTCCATGAGTCCGTCGATCGCGACGACGTCGCACGCAAGATCGCCGACGCCGACCACGTCGTGACCGTCTCGGACTTCAACGTCCGATTCCTGACGTCCCTCACGCGCTCCGCGACGCCGATCTGCCGGGTCTACAACGGCATCGACCTCGACGCCTTCCCGTTCCGGAGAGGCGCGCCGGCCCCGGCGGCGGTCGACGTCATCGCGGTCGGACGGCTGGTGGAGAAGAAGGGCTTCGTCGACCTCGTCGACGCGATCGCCGGACTGCGCAGGCGCGGACGCGACGTGACGTGCCGAATCATCGGCGGCGGCGATGAGGAGCAGAGCCTCATCGACCGGATCGCGCATCACGGTATCGGCGACCTCGTGACGCTCGCGGGACCGATGCCGCAGGAACGCATCCGTGAAGAGGTGCGCCTCGCGCGGGCTTTCGCCGCGCCGTGCGTCGTCGGCCGCGACGGCAATGCCGACGGTCTGCCCACCGTGCTCCTCGAGGCGATGGCACTCGGCACCCCGTGCGTTTCCACGGACGTCACCGGCATCACCGAGGCGGTGCGCGACAGGACGACCGGACTGACGGTGCCGCAGCACGACCCGGCCGCGCTCGCTGACGCGATCCTGCGGCTGATCGACGATGTCGCCCTCGCCGACGACCTCCGGGCGGCCGCCCGCGGTCTCGTCGAGCGGCAGTTCGCATCGGCCCGACAGGCCGAGCAGCTTGACGCTTTGCTGACGTC
>JAJYSF010000324.1 GCA_021793715.1 Actinomycetes bacterium | reverse complement strand
GACCCGGTCGGCGCGACGGTAGATGTCGAGCGACGTCTCGCGCAGTTCGGCCGCGCGCTCCGCGCCGACGAGTTCGACGGTGCGCTCATACGGAATGTTCTCGTCGTGCTCGCCCAGGGGAGCCTTGTACGCGGGCGTGTAGATCGGCTGCGGCAGACGGTCGCCGTTCTGCAGCCCCTCGGGCAGGCGGATCCCGCACACCGTTCCCGACTCCTGGTACTCGAGCCAACCGGATCCGGTGATGTAGCCGCGCACGACGCACTCGACGGGGAGCATGTCGAGTTTCATCACGACGGTGGCGCGGTCCGCGACGGCGGCGGGCGGCTCATCGCCCGTGAGGTGATTCGGAACGGCGTCGCCGCCATCGCCGCCGGCCAACTGCGCGAACCACCACGAGCTGAGCGACGTCAGCAGCGCGCCTTTGCCGGGGATCCCGGGCTCGAGCACGTGATCGAACGCGCTGACGCGATCGCTCGCGACGACGAGCAGGCGATCGTCGGATCCCCGAGTCGGCGCGTACAGGTCACGCACCTTCCCGGAATAGGCGTGCTTCCAACCGGCGATGTCGGGTGCTTCGCTCATCCGTCCATTATGGACGCGCCGACTACACCCCGTTGACGACGCGGATCCATGCGAGTCGCTTGCCGGCGGCGCTCGTGAAGCGGAAGGCGTGCGCGAACGGCACCTCGACTCCGGAAACCGTCCACGAGCCCCAGGCCGCCCCCTCCTTGCCGTGGCTGATGGCGCTGTCGACAACCGCGTGCGATGCGTCGCCCCGCACTGACCGAAGTCGCTCGACGGCAGCGGCGGATCCGCGCGACGTCTCGAGCCCGCCGGGCGCGGTCACCTCGAGCACCACGTCGTCGTCGAGCACCGCCGCGACCTCGTCCCAGTCGCCGTGCGCGAGCGAACGCTCCCAGTCGGCGAGCAGCAGGTTCTTCGGTGAGTTGCCGCAGTCCTCCGGGCCGGTGTACTTCATAGGTGCTCCGTGCGTTACTCCGCGCCAGCCGCGATGTCGGTGCGGAACTGGCCGCCGTCGAGGTGGATCCGCGACATCGCCTCGTACGCCCTCGCGCGCGCCTCGGCGATGTCGGATCCGAGCGCGACGACGTTCAATACGCGCCCGCCCGTCGAGACGAGCTTGCCGTCGCGTTCGGCGGTTGCGGCGTGGGTGATGTGGACGCCCTCGATCTGTTCGGCGTCCTCGAGACCGGTGATCTCTCGCCCCGTGATCGATGACGCGGGGTACCCCTCGCTCGCGAGCACGACGGTCACGGCGACCTGGTCGCGGAACGACGGGTTCGGGTGATCCTCGAGCGTGCCGCCAGCGGAGGCCATCAGCAGGTCGGCGAACGGCGACGTCAGGCGCGGCAGCACGATCTGCGTCTCTGGGTCGCCGAACCGTGCGTTGAACTCGATCACGCGCACGCCCTCGTCCGTGACGATCAGTCCGGCGTAGAGCAGCCCGATGAACGGGGATCCGGTGCGGTCGAGCTCGCGGACGACGGGCCGCGCGACCGACTCGGTGACCTCGTCGATGAACCCCGCGATGCCGCCGGGACGCGCGTCGAGCCAGGGGAGCGGTGAGTACGCGCCCATCCCACCCGTATTCGGCCCCTCATCACCGTCGAGGGCGCGCTTGAAGTCCTGCGCCGGCGTCAGCGGGCGCACCGTGTCACCGTCGCTGAGGAAGAACAGCGACACCTCGGGCCCGGAGAGGAACTCTTCGACGAGCACGGCGCCGTGCGGGAGGTAGGTCTCGGCGTGCGCGAGCGCCGCCTGACGATCGGAGGTGACGAGCACGCCCTTGCCGGCCGCGAGCCCGTCGGCCTTCACGACGTAGGGCGCCCCGAAGTCGTCGAGGGCGGCGGCCGTCTCGTCGAGCGTGCGGGTGTGCACGGCGCGACCGGTGGGGACGTTCGCCTCCTCCATGACGCGCTTCGCGAACGCCTTCGAGCCCTCCAACTGCGCGGCACGGCGACCCGGACCGAACACGGGGACCCCCCGCTCGCGCAGCGCATCGGCCACGCCGGCGACGAGCGGAGCCTCCGGGCCCACCACGACCAGGTCGACCGCGGCCGAGCGGGCGAACGCGGTGACGGCCTGCGGATCCATCATGTCGACGTCGACAAGCGTCGCGTCGCGCGCGATCCCGGCGTTGCCGGGGGAGGAGAGGATCTCGTGTCCCGCGTCATCAGCGCGGAGGGCGAGCACGATGGCATGTTCACGGGCACCAGAACCGAGCACGAGGATCTTCACGCCCCCAGGGTACCCGCGACCCTCGCCGTCGACGGTCGCGCCGCGACACCGCCTCGGGCGACAATGGGATCCATGGCCCGCAAGATCGACACCGCCGACGGACGTGCCGCCATCGGCGCCGTGCAGCAGGGATCCGCGGCGCGTACCGACACCGCGACCGCCGTGCGCTACCTCCTGCAGCTGCTCGAAGAGCGTGCGCCCGGACGCAGCGTCGAGGTGCGCGTGCCGCCCTTCGGCGCGGTGCAGGTCATCCAGGGACCGACGCATACGCGCGGCACCCCGCCGAACGTCGTCGAGATGGATCCGACCACCTGGGTCGCGCTCGCGACGGGTGACCGCGGATGGTCGTAGGCAA
>JAJYSF010000323.1 GCA_021793715.1 Actinomycetes bacterium | reverse complement strand
CTCTGTCGGCATCATGTCGACTGAGGTGAGGAAGCGCTCCCGCTCACGCTGGAACAGCCGCTCGTCGCTGTCGATGTCGAACACCGCCGACATGAAGTTGTCCGAGCTCGCGCCCTCCTCGAGACGGCGGACCAGGTAGGCGATCGCGACATCGAACTCGCTGGGATGCACGACCGGCGTGTAGAGCAGCAGCTCGCCGACGTCGCGACGGACGACGGCCGCCTGCTGGGTCGCCATGCCGAGCAGCATCTCGAACTCGACGCCGGATCCGGGGGCGATCTGGATGCCGCGCCGCTCGGCGAGCAGCTTTGCGAGCGCGACGTCGAAGAGGTTGTGGCCCGCGACGCCGACGTGCACGTTCGCGATGCGCTCGGGGGTGAGCGCGTAGTCGAGCACCTGCTTGTAGCCGGCGTCGGTGTGCTGCTTCGACTGCCAGGTCGCGAGCGGCCAGCCGTGCGTCTCGGCCTCGACCTGCTCCATCGGCAGGTTCGCGCCCTTGACGACGCGCACCTTCACCGCGGATCCGCCGTTTGCGACGCGCGTCGCCGCCCATTCCTGCAGCCGGATCATCGCGGCGAGGCAGTCGGGCAGGTACGCCTGCAGCACGATGCCGGCGCGCGAGCGCTGGAATTCGTCGCGGTCGAGGATCTGCTGGAACACGTCGAGCGTGACGTCGAGATCCTTGTACTCCTCCATGTCGAGGTTGACGAACGTGTCGTTGGCGACCGCGGCGCGGAACACCGGCGCGAGCGCCTCGACGGCCTCGGCGACAGCCTGGTCGTGGGCCCAGAGGCTGTGCGGCACGACGGTCGACGAGACCTTAATCGAGACGTACTCGACGTCGTCGCGCTCGATGAGGCGGATCGTGTCGGCGACGCGCTTGTCGGCCTCGCGCTGGCCGAGGATCGCCTCGCCGAGCAGGTTGATGTTGAGTCGCGTGCCCTCGCCGCCGATCTTCTTGAGCGCCGGGCCGAGGCCCTTCTCGCTCGCGTCGACGATGAGGTGGCGCACCATCTCGCGCAGCACCTTGCGCGCGATCGGCACGACGAGCGGCGGGAACATCGGGGCGACGGCTCCGCCCAGGCGCACGAGACCGCGCAGGGGTGCCGGCAGGAAGCGGGGGACGTCGCGCGAGACGCGCTGGAAGTTGCGCGCAGCGACGTGGAGATCCTCCGGCTGCACCACACCGTCAACGAAACCGACGGCGAAGTCGAGGCCCTTGGGGTCGCTCAGCACGCCCGCGAGGTTCTTCGCTGCGGAATCGACCTTCTCCGCTCGCGCCTCGATCAACCACGTGCGCACCTGCGCGATCGCCTCGTCGGCGAGCGCCCTGTCGAGCCGCGCATTCACGTCTGGGGCCGAGAACTGCGTCGATCCACCCTGTTCGATGGTCATGAAGGTCACCTCTTCTCCGATGGTGATTCCATCGTGCGCCCGAACAACCGTCAGGTAAAGCGCAAAGTTTCGAAGGAATCCATTCGGAAAACCCGAACGTTCTTGTTCCGGGCGCGCCGTCGCCGCCCTGCTCTCATCCTCTCGCTGACCCCGCACGCGATCTACCCCCATCTGCCGAACGGATCCGTTCGCTTTCGTCGACGGGTCGCGAGCAGAGGACTTTCGCGCCGCGCGAGCGCGAGTGTGGCGATGAGGCCATCGCGTCGGCGACAAGTCATCTTCTTGGGGACGGGCCGGCGGGTAACGTCGGATCCATGAGCGCCCCGTGGAGTTCGCACCGCCTGCTGCTCCTGCGCGAACTGCAGCTGCGCGGCACGATCACCGCCGTCGCCGCAGCCCTGAACTACGCCCCGTCGACGGTGTCGCAGCAGCTCGCCCAGCTCGAGAGCGAGGTCGGCGTTCCGCTGCTGCAGGCCGACGGCCGCCGCGTGCGCCTGACCGCGCAGGGCGAGACCGTGGCGGCGCATGCAGCGGAGGTGATCGCGCTCGAGGAGCGGGCACGAGCTGAGCTCGACGTCGACAACCCCATGCCCGCCCCCGTGCGCATCGCCGCTCTGCAGACGTCGGCCCGCGCGCTCCTCCCCCGGGCGCTGGAGATCCTCGAGACGACCCATCCCGGCATGCGCATCGAGATCGCGGTCGTGCCGCCCGAGGAGGGGCTGTTCGAGGTGGCGGCCCGCGGGTTCGACCTCGTGATCGCGGAGCAGTACCCGGGTCACACCCGCGAACACGTCGCCGGTCTCGACCGCGTGACGCTCGGAAGCGACCCGATTCGCCTCGCGGTCGGTCATTCCTCGGCGGTGACCTCGCTCGCGGAGGCCGCCGGCGAGGCGTGGGTGATGGAGCCGCGCGGCACCGCCGTGCACGCGTGGTCGGTGCAGCAGTGTCGCGCGATCGGGTTCGAGCCCGACGTCCGCTACAGCGCGGCGGATCTGCTCGCGCAGCTGCGCTTGATCTCGGCCGGGCGCGCGGTCGGCCTGCTGCCGGAGCAGCTGCTCGCCGGCGACGAAAGCCCCGTGCGGCTGATCGACCTGCCCGGCTCGCCTACCCGCGAGATCTTCACCTCCGCGCGCGAGGCGTCCGCCGGATCCCGCGGCGTCGTCGCGGTGCGCGCTGCCCTGCAACGCGCCTTCCACGACGCCGGCCGGTCGTCGTAAGGCCTCCGATCCACG
>JAJYSF010000322.1 GCA_021793715.1 Actinomycetes bacterium | reverse complement strand
GCACGGATCGGGACGGCGCCGCGCTGAGCCGTTCGGCGACCAGCGCCCCGGCCGATCCGGCACCCACCACGATGTAGTCCCAGCTCGTCATGTTGCGGTGCCTCCCGGTGTCGCGTCGTACGCGCCAGTGCGTACGCCTCGATCGTCGCGGAGTGCGTCGAATTTGTCAATCAGTCCACCAAATACGGGGAGAGACATGTGATATTTACGCACCTGAATGCGAATTTCGCGCACGGAAGATGTCAATGTCTTGACAAAAATCCTCGCTCCGTGTCACGGTGAGCAACGTGATCGACACCGGTGTCGGTCCCAGCGACAGGAGGAGCAAAGATGCGGTCTCATGTGTGGTTACGATCATCCACGGCGGTCATGGCGTTGGGTGGGGTGCTCGCGCTCGGCGCGTGCGGCGGCGGGTCCGAACCCGCGGCGACGGCGGAGGAGCTCGACCTCGGCCCGCTCGAGCTCGAGCAGGAGCAGGAAGCCGAGCTGACGGAGCTGTACGAAGCGGCCATCGACGCCGGCAACACGGACGTCACGATCTATGCGGGACACCACGACGAGTTCGTCGCGATCTACGAAGCGTTCGAAGAGCGCTTCCCCGGACTCACGGTCGTCCCCGAGACGTTCGTCGGTGCCGACCTGCAGACGACGCTCGAGGCCGAGAAGGAGACGGGGCGTCACGTCGTGGATGTCATCTCCAACCCGAACGCCGACCGCTACGCCGACCAGGGCTTCGCGGAGAAGTTCACGCCCGTCACGTACGAGGCACCCGAGTGGGCCGCCGACCGGATCCACCCCGACCAGTACGAGGATCCGAACGGGTTCTACCACTCGCCGTGGGCGCTGCTGTTCTCGCTCGGCTACAACACCGAGATGCTCGAAGACTCCGAGCTGCCGGCGAACTGGCCGGAGATCGCCGACGCCGAGTGGGCCGACCAGGTCACGTTCATGACGCCGTCGGTGCCGGGCGGCATGCAGACGGTGCTGTCGATCCTGCTGCAGAGCGACCTCGTCGACGAGGAGTGGCTGCGCACGGTCGCGTCACAGTCGAGCATCGTGGCGCAGGACCAGCTCGCTCTCCAGGCCGTCAGCGCCGGCGAGTACCCGATCGACCTGACGTCCGCTGCGACGAGCATTCGCAAGGCGATCAACGGCGGAGCCCCGGTCGACCTGCACCTGCTCGAGAACCCCGTTATCGCGACGGAGAAGTGGATGCCGGCGGCGAACGCCCCCAACCCGGAGGCAGGCCAGCTGTTCCTGAGCTACCTGTTCACGCTCGAGGCGCAGGAGCAGGTGCTGGAGGCGGGCAACTTCCCGCTCAACCCGCACCCCTCGCTGGAACCGGCCCACGGCTGGCCCGCGCTCAACGAGATCGAGTTCGTGCCGCTGCCCGCTCAGGATCAGATGCGCGAGGAGATCGCCTCGAACCAGGACCTGTTCCAAGACATCACCGCGAAGTAACGCGCTGATCGAAGGATGACGAGACCGACCGGGAACGGCGGAGAGATGGGGCATGCATGTCCGTAGTCGATGAGTTGCTCGAACGGGTAACGAGGTTGGAGCAACAGGTCCACGATCTGGCGGCGGCGAAGGAGATCCAGGAGCTGCAGCAGCGGTACCTCCGGGCGCTCAGCGACCGCAACTGGGACGGGGTGGCGGAGGCGTACGCCGAGGACGCGATATGCGACATTCGTCAGCACGGACCGCACCGCGGACGCGACGCGATCGCGGCGATGATCGGCGACGAGCTCGCTCCCGTCGTCAAGAGCAAGGACGGCTACGTCCTCTCCTCGCCGACAATCACGGTCGACGGCGACACCGCGTATGGCGAGTTCATCTGGCACCGCTTCATCTGCGAGTTCCGTACCTCGTTCGGTCTCATGCGCGTGTGGGGGCCCTGGTCCGAGGGGCTCTATAAAGTGCACTACCGCCGAATCGACGGCGAGTGGAAGATCTCGAATCTGTGGACGCGCGTGATCCGTCCCGATCATGACGACGACGTCGCCGTCATGCCTGAGGGAGCCGTCATCGGCGGGGGATTCGCGGATCCGGGCGCCGAGAGCCGGTAGCGCATCGTGAGAATCGCACGTCGTCTCCGGAGGTACGCGAGCAACCCGCAGGTCGTGGTCGCTCTCGTGTGCGTGGTGTGTTTCGTCGCGCCCGCACTGATGATCGTCCAGGGCGCCTTCAAGACCGAGATGTTCGGTGACGACGGCGAGTTCACGACGGCGGTCTTCATCGAGGTCATCACGTCGCCGCGGGTGCTGAGCGTGGCGCTCACGACGATCGGGATGGGGATCGCCGTGATCGCGGTCTCGACCGTGATCGCGCTGTTCTTCGCGGCGGTCTACACGAAGACACGCACCCCGCTGCGCCAGTTGATCCCCGCCGTGATGTTCATCCTCATGGCGACGCCGGGCCTGTTCTTCGCGATTGCGTGGGGCATGCTCGGCAACCCGAACGTCGGCCTGGTCAACGACGTGTTGGCGGCGCTCTTCGGCGACGCCGCTCGCGTGATCAACGCGGAATCGTGGTGGGGCATCGTCCTCGTCTCGGCGGTGCGCCTCATCGCGCTGCAGTTCTTCCTGCTGCTCGGGCCGTTCCTCGCCATGGACCGTTCCCTCGAGGAGGCC
>JAJYSF010000321.1 GCA_021793715.1 Actinomycetes bacterium | reverse complement strand
GCCGCGTCATCGACGCTCAGGGAACCGGCAGTCGACCCCTTTACGTACCAGCGCCAGGACGCCCGGGCATCGTCGACGGCGTCCGCGAGTTCGACGCCCGCGCCGGGATGCCATCGCTCGAGGAGCGAGGGCCGATACCCGTAATAGGTGAACAGGAAGTCCCACACGGGATGCTTCTCGCCGCGCTGACGCCGTGCGCGGTGCTCGCGCGTCAGTTCGCGGGCGCGCTCTGTGTGCGCGGCGTCGCGCGCACGCCAGACGTCCCGCGTGAGCGTCGCCATGTCAGCGCGCGAGCACGGATTCCATCGCGCGCGACAGGTACCACGGGTCGAGCACGCTGGTGAGTTCGCGGGCGGAGTGCATCGAGAGGATCGGCACACCGACATCGACCGTGCGGATGCCGAGGCGCGTCGCTGAGATCGGACCGATCGTGGACCCGCAGGGCACCGTGTTGTTCGACACGAACTCCTGTGTCGGGACGTCCGCCGCCTGGCACGCGGCGTTCCACTCCGCGGCGCCGTGCGCGTCGGTTGCGTAGCGCTGGTTCGCGTTGATCTTCAGGATCGGACCGCCGCCCGCGACGGGCTGGTTGGCCGTGTCGTGTCGGTCGGCGTAGTTCGGGTGGACCGCGTGTCCGACGTCGCTCGAGACGTGCAGCGACGCGGCAAAGCTGCGGGCGCGGTCCTCGGCCGTCGCCCCGAACGCCGTGAGGATGCGCGTGAGGACTTCTTCGTGGAATGGTCCGGCCGCGCCCGAGCGCGTCGCGGATCCGATCTCTTCGTGATCGAACGCGGCGAACATCGCGATGGCGTCGGTCGGCCGGCTGTCCGCGATCGCGACGAGCCCGGCGTGCGTCGAGAGCAGGTTGTCGAGGCGACCACTCGCGAACAGGGCGTCATCGGCGCCGAACGTGCGCGGCGGCTGCGTGTCGGCCGCCACCACGTCGATCCCTCCGATCTGAGCCGGATCCACGCCGGCCTCGCGCGCGAGGACCGCGAGGATGTCGGCGCTCTCGGCGTCGCCGAGACCCCACACGGGAGCGGTATGGCGCTGTTTGTCGAGCGTGAGTCCCTCGTTGACCTGGCGGTCGAGGTGGATGGCGAGCTGCGGGATCCGGGCGAGCGGACCGGTGCGGACGTGGTGCTCGGTGCCGTCGAGCGTGACGAGGCGTCCGGCGAGGCACAGCTCGCGGTCGAGCCACGAGTTCAGCAGCGGGCCGCCGTACACCTCCCAGCCGAGCTGCCACCAGCCACCGGGTCCCGTCGTCGTCGGTTGCGGCTTGAGCTTGAAGCCGGGGGAGTCGGTGTGTGCGCCGACGATGCGGAACGGTGTCGTCGGCGAGACGGCGGCGGGCAGCGCGAACGCGATGACGGATCCCTCGCGCACGACGACGTAGCGGCCGCCCGTGGACAGCTCCCAGGCGTCGGCCTCGGCGAGGCGGGCGAAGCCGCCGGCCTGCAGCCGGCGCGCTGTCTCTTCGGCGGCGTGGTAGGAGGACGGCGACGCCTCGACGAAGGCGGCGAGGTCGTCGATGTGCGCGCGGGCGTCAGCGGGAATGTCGTGGGTCACGCTGCCCATTGTCTCCCACGTGCACACACGCGCCCGTCAGGCCGGATCGATGAGACTCGGCTCGTCGTTGCGCACATTGCCGACGGCCCGGCCGACGTCGTGCCACGCGAACGCTTCGGCGACACGCGGGGCGTCGTCGATCGCGGCATCGAGGACGTCGCGTGGCTCGTCGAGATCGGTGTCGAGCCACGCATCCGCATGGTCGGCGTCGAGGAACACGGGCATCCGGTGATGGATCGAACCGAGGCCGCCGACACTCGAGCGCGTGAGGATCGTGAAGCTCAGCACCCACGCGCCATCGGGATCGCGCCACCACTCGTACAGTCCCGCGAAGAGCAGCGGATCGCCGGCCTCGTGATGGACGAACAGCGGCACCTTTCCGTCGTCGTCCTTCTTCCACTCGTAATAGCCCGTGGCTGGGACGACGGCGCGGCGCGCACGGAGCGCGGAGCGGAACATCGGCTTCTGCTCGAGTTCCTCCGATCGTGCGTTGAAGGCCCGTGAGCCGATCGAGAGGTCTTTCGCCCACCCCGGTACGAGGCCCCAGCGGGCCGACTCGAGACGGCGCGTCGGCGGATCCGTCTTCGCGGAATCGACGACGATCGCAGCGCTCTGCGTCGGGGCGATGTTGTACGAGGGCGCGGGCAGATCGTCACTGATCAGATCCACCCTGAGTTCGCTCACGAGCTCGCTGCCGACGCGGGCCACGACGAATCGTCCGCACATGCTTCGAGGCTAGGGCACGCTGCTCAACCTGGCACCTACTGCGCTGGCCGATGCGCGTCGTGGCACCCCTGCGGCGCCGGACCTCGAGGCGGCGTCCGGTGGCGACCCCGATGATGCTGGGCGTTCTCGAAATGATTCCCGCCGGTTCGCCTCATACTGCGGCGTTCCCGCCTGTTCCTGCGAGGTTCTGGGCATAATGGTGAACAGGTGGTGAACATCAGGTGACGTCAACGTGTCGTTGGCGCGGAACGGGGCGATATGGCGGTGGCAGTGGCACACGCTGTGACACCACGTCTCGGCTCCCCGCGCAGGGCGCTCCGGATCGCGTTGCGTGTGATCGGTCT
>JAJYSF010000320.1 GCA_021793715.1 Actinomycetes bacterium | reverse complement strand
CGGGATTCGTGGCCCTCGATCCTCTACAACGGCTGGCACTTCATCACGACCCTGACCTGGAACGTCGGCAGCCTCTACAGCCGCGCCCTCTCGCACCGCAACGGCGCCACGGCGGCGTTCGGGGCGGCCTACGGCATCGTGCCGTTCATCGTCGGCACGGTGCTCTCGTCGCTCATCGCGGTTGTGCTCGCGATCCCGCTGTCTGTGGCGCTCGCCCTCCTGCTCGTCGAGTACCTGCCGTCGCGCATCGGCGAGAGCCTGTCGTTCGTCGTGGAGCTCCTCGCGGGCGTACCCTCGGTCGTCCTCGGCCTCTGGGGCATCGCGGTCCTGATCCCCTGGATCGGTCATGACTTCGGGCCGTGGCTCTCGCACTGGCTCGGCTGGATCCCGTTCTTCCGCGGGCCGATCGGCTCGGGGCAGGGCCTCTTGGCGTCGGGGCTGATCCTCACCGTGATGATCACGCCGATCATCGCGGCCTCGACGCGCGACGTGCTTCGCCAGACGCCGCGCGAGACGAAGGATGGCGCGCGGGCGCTCGGGCTCACGCGCTGGGAAGTGATCCGGGCCGTCTCGCTGCCCTGGGCGTCGAGCGGCATCTTCGGCGCCGTCGTGCTCGGGCTCGGGCGCGCGCTCGGCGAGACGATGGCGGTGCTGATGGTCTCCGGCAGCGCGGCGAACTACCTGCCAAGCAACATCTACAGCCCGATCGGCACGATGGCCGCGACGATCGTCTCGCAGCTCGACTCCGCGATGACCGACCCGACCGGCATGGCGGTCCACGCGCTCGCCGAGGTGGCGCTCGTGCTGTTCCTCATCTCGGTCGTCGTGAACGTGCCGGCGCGCCTTCTGCTCTCGGCCGCCGCGCGCAGAGGGGGGCCGGAGACGCAGTGATCTGGCGCAACCTGAAGGACCGGCTGATGCTGGTGATCGCGGCCGTGCTCGCCCTGGTCCTCGTCGTCCCGCTCGGCGGCATGGTCTGGCTGGTGATCTCGCACGCCCTGCCGGCGCTGAACTTCCAGCTCTTCACCGAGGTCACCGTCGGGACGGGCGGCGGCCTCGCGAACGCGATCGTCGGCACATTCTACCTCGTCGGCCTCGGCCTGCTGATCGCAGCGCCGCTCGGCATCGCGGCCGGCGTCTTCCTGGGCGAGATCGCGCCCGCGAGCCGGTTCTCCGCCGTCGTGCGGTTCACGACGGACGTGCTCGCCGGCGTGCCCTCGATCGTGATCGGGTACTTCGGCTACGTCACGATGGTGCTCGGGCTCGGCTGGGGCTTCTCGACGCTCGCCGGCGCGATCGCGCTCGCGCTGATCGGCATCCCCTACGTCGTGCGCTCGACCGAGATCGCGCTCAGCAAGGTGCCGCGCGGCATGCGCGAGGCGTCGATGGCCCTCGGCGCCCCGATGACGACGACCGTCTGGCGCGTCTCGCTGCGCTCGGCGGCGCCGGGCATCCTCACAGGGGTGCTGCTCGCCCTGTCGCTCGCGATCGGCGAGACGGCGCCGCTCCTCTACACCGCCGGCTGGTCGAGCTACATGCCGAGCCTCGCGCTGACCCACTCGCCGATCGGCTACCTCACGTACGCAGTCTGGACGTTCATCAACGAGCCGTTCGCCACAGCGAATGCCTTGGCGTACGCGGCGGGGTTCCTGCTGCTCCTGTTCATCGTCGTCGTGAACATCGTCGCGCGCCGGCTCATCAAGCGCGCGACCGTCGGCTAGGGACCTCTGCAGGGCGCCCGGACCGTGCGCAGGCCGTCCGGGCGCCTTTGCGTCCTCATCGGAATCTGAGGAACTCCTGGTATGCTGTAGTCAAGTGAGATGGCAGGAGGCCGCACAGGTGGAAGACATCGCCGCGACGCTGACGCCCGAGACGCTGGAGGAGATCGTCAAGCTGCCCGTCCTGAGCGAGGGCGAGATCGAGGGGCTGGTGCACGCGGTGCGGGAGCGCTCGCCGCGGCCGGCGCAGGTCGCGCCATCCGTGATGCGCATCGCCGAGGACGGCGGAATCTATCTCCTGGGAGCGTCGCTCGAGGAGTCGGGGACCCTGACGATCCGCGTCGACATCCCGGCGTTCGCGATCGTGCGGTCGTTCGACACCACAGGCGGCCTGCGGCTGATCGAGGGGGCGCTCAAGGACCTGCCGTACGAGGAGATCACCTCGGGCGCGCGGCCGTTCGTCGTCAGCGTGCGGCTGTCGGAACAACTCATGGGCCTGCGCATGGATTGGCTGCGCGCCGCGGCGGACCTCATCCGCAGCGCGCGCACGCAGTAGGTCCGGGCGAGCGGAGGGGATCGGGATGCGGATACTGGTGGTGGAGGACGATCGCGACCTCGCGCGCTACCTGGAGCTCGCGCTGACGCACGAAGGCCACACCGTGACCGTGGCGCGCGACGGGGAGGAGGGACTCACCCTGGGCACCTCGGGGCAGGACCTCGTACTGCTCGACGTGATGCTGCCCGGGATGTCGGGCCTCGACATGCTCGCGGGGCTGCGGCGTCGCTCCAGCGTGCCCGTGATCCTGCTGACGGCACGCGACCGCCTGGAGGACAAGGTCCAGGGACTCGACCTCGGCGCGGACGACTACCTGACGAAGCCGTTCTCGCTCGAGGAGCTCCTGGCGCGCATCCGCTCCGTGACGCGGCGCCACCAGGGGCCG
>JAJYSF010000319.1 GCA_021793715.1 Actinomycetes bacterium | reverse complement strand
GGCGTCGCTCGCGACCGAGTCGTGGCTGTCGGCTGCCTCGTTCCAGGAGACGACCCGCGTCCTCACGGAGGCGGCGCTCCAGGGCAAGCGCGACCCGCTGATCGGTCTCAAGGAGAACGTCATCATCGGTAAGCTCATCCCGGCCGGTACGGGCCTCGCCAAGTACCGCGACGTCGAGGTGGAGGCGACCGAAGAGGCGAAGAGCGAGCGGTACCCGAACCGCATCTTCGCGTCGGACGGCGCGCTCGATGACGGCGAGTACAGCTACGTCGACTTCGACGCGTTCTCGACGGACGACTTCACCCCCGGTACGTACAACTGATTGAGGCGAGAGCCAAGCGAGCTCGCTCGTTTGGCCGAGCCGATTGAGGTTGTCGAGCGACGACGTCGTGAACACAACTGATTGAGGCGAGAGCCGAACGAAGGCCCCGGGATCCGCGGATCCCGGGGCCTTCGTCGTGCCGCCGCGCGGTGCGCGCCCCCGGATCCGAGACGCGCGCGGCTGTCGGGCGCGTGTGCCGCGCGGGTGTCATAGCCTGGCCGCATGGCGATCGGTGGACGCAGCAAGGTGGCGACAGCCGTGGGGACCATCCTGATCCTCGCGGTCGTGGGGCTGCTCGTGTGGGCGGCCTGGCCGTTCTGGCCGGTCGTGGGGTCATGGATCTCCGACCTCTTCTTCGGTTTCTTCGACTGGTTGCGCTCGCTCACGGCTGGATAGCCGATGATCGCCGCGCGTGGCGCACGCGCCAGCGTCTCTGCGCGCGTTATCCTGCGGCGGAGGGGAGAGACCCCGCGACCGTGAGGAGTGCCTGCGATGATTGACGCAGAGGGCCCGAAGAACGACGGCGAGGAGCAGGTCGACCGTACCGCTCCAGCCTCCGCCGACGCGCCTGCCGCAGAGCAGGCGCCGACCGATGGATCCGTGACCGACGCGGCCGAGGTCGCGAACGGAACCGAGGACGAGCCGCTGTACGAAGCCGCGGCCGAATCCGCGCACGCGGCGGAAGAGCCCGGATCCGCAGCCGACGCGGGTGACGTCGCACCGAGCGACGTGGCGCCGTACGACGCCCCGGCCGCCGAGCCCGAGCTGACGCGCAGCGGTCCGGAGCCGCAGACGACGGAGTTCAGCGCCGAGGGCGCTTCCGGCGTGGATGCCGCAGGCGGCCCGGTGAGCGCCGACCGTCGCGGCGAGGACACCGCCCCCGAGACGACCGACGAGGAGCCTGACTACGAGGCACTCGCGGCCGAGCTCGACCGGCTCGAGGCCGACACGGCCGCCGCCGCGCCCGTCGCTCCTGGCGCGCGCGAGCCCGAGCCGACGAACGAGACCGCGGATCCCTGGTTCGAGCCGGCGACGTCGCAGACGTTCTCCGCCTCCGAACCGCAGCAGCCCGCGACCCTGGACGCGCCGGACGCGACGCCCCACGCGACGTCGACCCCGCCGCCTGCCGCCGCGCCCGGCCCGATCTTCGTGCAGGCGCCCGAGCCGCCCCGTAAGCGCGGGAACCGTGGGGCCGCCGGCCTGATCGGTCTCCTGGCGGCAGTCGTGTTCGCGCTGCTGTTCGCCATTGCGAACTTCGCCTGGGAGGCGTTCCTCGGCTGGGGCACGACCGCCATCGGCGAGGGCACCACCGACCCCGCGACGTTCGTGACCGACGTGCTGCTGACGCCGCCGTTCTGGTTCACCGTCGTGGCGTTCTGGCTGTCGTTCTGGCTGCTCGGCGTGTTCGTGAACCGCGCGCGCTGGTGGTCGTGGGTCGTGCTCGGCATCATCGTCGCGCTGCTGACCTACGTCGGCGCGATCGTGGGCCACTTCCTCGAGGCGCCGTTCTGGAACCTCACCTCGGACGAGGGCGTCACGCTGCTCGGCAACCTCGTCTTCTCGCCGCTGGTGCTGCTCGCGTTCATCATCGCTCGCGAGGTCACCATCTGGTTCGGCTCGTGGGTGTCGCGTCGCGGAGCACGCGTCACCCAGCTGAACGAAGAGGAGCGCGCGGAGTACGACAGGGTCATGTCCGAGGGGCCGAAGGGTCCCGCGTCCGCCTGACGGCGTTGACCGGTCACGAGGGCGAGGATCTACGGATCCTCGCCCTCGTCGCGTCCGGGACGAGACAATGAGGACATGACCAGTCGGGAACAGCTACCGGATGCCGTACTCACGTCGCTCGCGAGCATCGGCTACTTGGCGCTGCTCGTGGCGGGTCTCGGCTTCGCGAGCCTGCTGACCGATTCCGACGTGATCGAGACGCAGGGCGTCGGTCTGATCCCCGCCTACGTCGCGGCAGCCGTGGCGATCGTGGCGTTCGCGCTGCTCGTGCGCAGCACTGTCGCGCGTGACCGGCCGAGCTACGGGTCGGTCGTGCCCATCGCCGTCGGGGCGGCGCTCGCGCATCTCGCCACGCTCGCGCTGACGGCGATCATCGACTCCGGTGATATCGGCGTCGTGATCGGCGTCGTCGGCGAAGTCCTCATCGGGTGGGTGACGCCCGTCATCGCCCTCACTGCAGCGATGGCGGCCTGGGCGGCGGTCGCGATGCGCCGCACGCGCGCAGAGCGCCCGCGCTGGCCGTGGGAGGACGAAGAGGAGTAGCGACGGGCTGGGGCGCGTCTCACGGTTCGTCGTCTGCTGCGCGGATGCTACGCGCCGAAGTCGCGCGGG
>JAJYSF010000318.1 GCA_021793715.1 Actinomycetes bacterium | reverse complement strand
CGATCTCGTGGACCGTCATCGTGCGCCCGAGGTGGATCGCCGTGCACGTGCCCGTGACGGTTCCGGCGGTCGCGGAAGACGTGTGCGTCGCGTTGATGTCCACGCCGACGGCCAGGCGGCCGGGGCCGGCATGCAGGTTGGCCGCCATGGATCCCAGCGACTCGCCGAGGACCACGTAGGCGCCGCCGTGGAGGAGGCCGACAGGTTGCGTATTGCCCTCGACCGGCATCGTCGCGACCGCGCGCTCCGGGGCGATCTCAGAGAACTCGATCCCCATGCGATCGGCGAGCACGCCCAATCCGCGCTCGCGGAGCCACTGCATGCCATCGACTACGTCGGTCATCGTTCTATCCTTCCGGCGCGGGCGTTCGAATGTCGGGCGTCCCGGCATACCCTGGAGGGGTGACGGATCCCACGAAGCCCACTCTGCTCATCGTCGATGGCCATTCTCTCGCGTTCCGCGCGTTCTTCGCGCTTCCGGTCGACTCGTTCCAGAATTCCGAGGGTCAGCACACCAACGGCATTCACGGGTTCTTGTCGATGTTCCTCAACCTGTTGAAGAACGAGGCGCCCACCCACGTGGCCGTCGCCTTCGACGTGTCGGACCAGACCTTCCGCAAGGAGGAGTACCCCGAGTACAAGGATGGGCGCGACGTCACCCCGCCGGAGTTCAAGGGCCAGATTCCGCTGCTGAAGCAGGCGCTCGAGGCGATGAACATCACGGTGCTCGAGAAGGACGGCTTCGAGGCCGATGACATCCTCGCGACGCTCGCTCGCCGCGGCACTGACGCGAACTATCGCGTGCTCGTCTGCTCGGGCGACCGTGATGCGATCCAGCTCGTCACCGACGAGGTCACCCTGCTGTATCCGTCGGTTCAGGGCGTCTCGAAGCTGAAGCGATACGACCCCGCCGCGGTCGTCGAGCGCTACGGTGTGCCGCCGCACCAGTACCCCGACATCGCCGCGCTCGTCGGCGAGAAGGCCGACAACCTGCCCGGCGTGCCGAAGGTCGGGGAGAAGACGGCGGTCAAGTGGCTGACACAGTTCGGCACGCTGGACGCGGTGATCGCCGCGGCCGAGGACATCAAGGGCGTCGTCGGTCAGAACCTGCGTGACCACATCGACGACGTGCGCCGCAACCGTCGCCTCAACCGCCTCCTCGACGACATCGACGTGCCGGTCGAGCTGCCGCAGCTCGCGGTCGACTCCGCGGATGACGCGGCCGTGCGCGACGTCTTCTCGAAGCTCGAGTTCCGCACGCTGCTCAAGCGCGTGCTCGATCAGCTCGGATCGGGAACCGAGGAGACCGTGGAACCTCGCGTCGAGACGCCGGAGGTCGCGGTGCTCGCGGCCAGCGACTTCGCGGCGTGGCTCGCGTCGACGGAGGGCACCGTGGGGATCACGGTCGACATGGCGGACGGCGTGCCTGTTCGCGTCGGCGCGGCGACGGCATCCGCGGCGGTCGAGGCGGCGTGGAGCGACGAGGTGCGCGACGCGTCCGCGACCTGGTTCGCGTCGGACGCGCCGAAATCGATGTGCGACGCGAAGGTGCAGCTCAAGGCGCTGGGCCGCACAGGCCTCGAGGTGCGGGGGGTCGTGGCCGACGCGCTGATCGCCGGATGGATCGCGCGGCCGTCGTTCCCGGACAAGACGCTGGCCCACCTCGTCGACCGGTACCTCGGAGAGACGCTGCCGCAGGCCGATCCGAACCAGCTCGTGCCGGAGACGGAGGGCGCCTCGGCGGGCGAGCTGGCGTGGTTCACGCTGCGCGCGGCCGACGCCGTGTATGAGACGCTTCCGGATCGCGCGCGGGCCGTGCTCGACGATATCGAGATGCCGACGCTGGCGGCTCTCGCGGACATGGAGCTCGCCGGTGTCGCCGTGTCGAGCGAGAAGCTCGAGACGTTCGCCGACGAACTGCGCGAGCGGGCCGCACGCATTGCCGAGGAGGCATATGCCGAGATCGGCCGCGAGGTGAATCTCGGGTCGCCGAAGCAGCTGCAGCAGGTGCTCTTCGAGGAGCTCGAACTGCCCAAGACGCGCAAGACCAAGACGGGGTACACGACCGATGCCAACGCCCTCGCCGACCTGCAGGTCAAGACGGGGCATCCCTTCCTCGGCCAGCTGCTCGCGCACCGCGAGGCGACGAAGCTGACGCAGATCATCGTCGGTCTCGACGAGGCGATCGCCGACGACGGACGCGTCCACACGACCTACCTGCAGACCGGTAGCCAGACGGGTCGCCTGTCGAGCACGGACCCCAACCTGCAGAACATTCCGGTCCGCAGCGAGGAGTCGCACCGCATCCGTGCGGCGTTCGAGGTCGGCGAGGGGTACGACTGCCTGCTGACGGCCGACTACTCCCAGATCGAGATGCGCATCATGGCGCACCTGTCGGCGGATCCCGGACTCATCGCCGCGTTCAACGCGGGCGAAGACCTGCACCGCTACGTCGGCGCGCAGGTGTTCGGCGTCGAGCCGGACGATGTGACGAGCGAGATGCGCAGCAAGGTCAAGGCGATGTCGTACGGGCTCGTGTACGGATTGAGTGCGTTCGGACTGGCGAAACAGCTCGGCATCGAGCAGAAGGAGGCCAAGCAGCTCATGCTCGGCTACTTCGAGCGCTTCGGTGCCGTGCGCGACTACCTTCGTGCATCGGTGGAGAAGGCG
>JAJYSF010000317.1 GCA_021793715.1 Actinomycetes bacterium | reverse complement strand
AGGCATCCGTGCCGCCCGTGACGTTCGTCGCGTCGTATCCCCGCGAGTCGAGCGCCATCGCGGCCTGGCTCGACCGTCCACCGACCTTGCAGATCACGTCGAACTCGTCGGGCAGCTCGTCGAGGCGTGCGCCGAGCTGCGACAGCGGGATGTTGATCGCGCCGGGCACGCGGCCGGCCGCGAACTCGTCCTCTTCGCGGACGTCGATGAGCGGGGTGGCCGTGCGCGCCTTCAGTTCGGCGACCGTGATCTCCTGCATGGTTCCATTCTCGCGCACCGAACGCGGCGCGGCGTTCCCACGGACAACGAAAACGCCGGCCCGATCAGATCGGAGCCGGCGCTCGGTGTTGACGCTTACTTCTTGTTGCGACGCTGGTGGCGCGTCTTCCGCAGCAGCTTGCGGTGCTTCTTCTTCGCCATGCGCTTGCGGCGCTTCTTGATGACAGAACCCACTTGAAACCTCACTAATCCGGGGCTGGATGCCTGGCACGAACGTGTGCCGACGTCCATGAACGATCGCGGCAGAAAGAGTGCCTGGGAGTACTTTATCGTATGCGCGGGGACGCTCCTGTCAGGAAGCGGCCGTCCCACGTCCGTCGCCGGGCAGTTGCACGTACTGCGTGACCGCGCTCTCGGGGACGCGATAGCTGCGTCCGAACCGCACGGCGGGCAGTTCGCCCGAGTGCACAAGGCGGTACACCGTCATCTTCGAGACGCGCATGATGTCGGCGACCTCTGCGACGGTGAGGAACCGCACGTCGGGCATTTCGGCCATATTCAACTCTCCCCCGAGACTCTGATGCCCTCACCATATGGGGAAGAGGGTGCCCGTGTAAACCCGCGTGACGGGTGATGTCCCATGTTCAGAGCCATCCTTTGGCCTCTGCGGTGCGTGCGGCCCCCACTCGGTTCGCCGCTCCGGTCTTGGCGATCGCATCCGAGAGATAGTTCCGCACGGTCCCCTGCGAGAGGTGCACACGGCGTGCGATCTCGGCGACGGGCTCGCCCGCGAGCGTCACCCGCAGGATCTCGCGCTCGCGCTCGGAGAGCGGGTTCGAGCCGCCGATGAGCGAGTCGGCGGCGAGAGATGGATCCACGACGCGGTGTCCCGCGTGAACGGCGCGCACGGCGTCGGCCAGCTCGCCCGCCGGGGTGTCCTTGACGACGAACCCGCTCGCGCCCGCCTCCAGCGCACGGCGCACGTAGCCGGGGCGCCCGAACGTCGTGACGATGAGCGACCGCACGGCCGGCAGCTCTGCGCGCAGCCGCTCCGCGACCTCGATGCCGTCGGCGCCCGGCATCTCGATGTCGAGCAGGCACACGTCGATCTCGGCAGCGCGCGCGGCCGCCACGACCTCGTCGCCGCGCCCAACCTGGGCGACCACGTCGATGTCACCCTCGAGTTGGAGCAGCGCGGCGAGCGCACCCCGCACGAGAGCCTGGTCGTCGGCCAACAGGATCCGGATCACCATCGCACCTCCACGCGCGTCCCGCGCCCATCGCCTGCGGAATCGACCAGCAGCCGAGCGCCAGCCGCGTCGACGCGTTCGCGGATCCCGCGCAGCCCCTTCTCGGCAACAGCGGTCGGCGTGCCGACGCCATCATCCTCAACGACGATTCCGTGCGCGTCGAGCGCGACGGTGCAGCGAGTGGCCCGCGAATGTCGAATGACGTTCGTGATCGCCTCGCGCAGCACCCAGGCGACGACGATGCGGTGGCGTGGATCCACTGTGTCTGCCGCGTCAGGGATCTCGGCGACGATGCCCGCCCCTTCCAGCGCCGTACGCGCGGACTCGAGCTCGTCGGCGAGACGCGCGACGCGCAGTCCCGACACGGTGGCGCGAACCTCGGCGAGCGCTTCGCGAGCGAGGCTGCGCACCTGTGCGATCTCCTCCTTCGCGCGCTGCGGGTCGAGGTCGACGAGCCGTTCGGCCAGCTCGGCCTTCACGGTCACGACCGTGAGGCTGTGGCCGAGCACGTCGTGGACGTCGCGCGCCACCCGTTCGCGTTCGGCGACGAGCGTGACCTGCTTCTCGATCTCATCGTGCCGCTCCTGCGCGCTCGTGATGAGGCGAATGCACCCGACGGTGACGAACACGATCGCGAGGGGTATGAAGAGCACCCCGAACGACTCGAACCCGCGCGGATAGTTCGAGAGCACGATCGCGAGCACGACGCACTGCACGATGAACGCGGTCCCGGCGAGCGCGAACGCCGACGCGGCGGGGCCGGCGAACATCGCGATCGAGATGAGGAAGGCCCCCGCACCGAGGGATCCGGGCCCGGTGAGGATCGCCGACGCCGCCATCAGCACGACCATCACGACGAGGCCGAGCGCGCCACGGCGCGCGGCGATGTGCCACTCGGGAGAGCGGATCATCCACGTGTACGTCGCGATGTACACAGCCGAGTAGACGACGAGCACCGTCACGGACGCGACGCGCGCGGGCTGTGACGCTGAGCTCCCCCAGGCCGACCCGATCGGGAACATCATGAACACGATCCAGACGGTTCCGAACAACCATGCGAACCGCTCCCACGGTCCGCGCACGTTCTCCCCCGCGATCTGCCACGTCCGCCCCGTCGTCACGTCTGGGTCACGTGCGGGAGGAGGTTCGGAGGCGGCCGCGGTCATGATCCCCATGGTGTCACTCCGTTCGACGACGCGGAGCGGGCGACGCTTCT
>JAJYSF010000316.1 GCA_021793715.1 Actinomycetes bacterium | reverse complement strand
GCCGGGATCTTGCCCGCGGCGCGGAGACGGCGGGCGAAGCCCTTGCCGAACTCGGTGCGGACGTCTACGGAGAGCTTGTTCTCGCTCATAATCTTGCTCCTGGGGTGTGCGCGGCAAGATGCCGGCCGCGCGGGCGGGAAAGGGGCTCTCGACTCGAACGCAGCGCGTGAGGAGACCGCTTCCGGCCAACTTCACCGCGTCGATCACGGACGCACACAGATGCGTCCCTCGCCGAGGTCGTACCTCAGCGTACCCGATCACTCCGATAGAATCGACTTCGTGCGTCTCGACGCACCGTCCCATTCCCGGCTTCAGGAGGCGCGCACCGTGGAACCCTCGCAGATCATCGAACTCATCATCCTCGTGATGGCCGGCGTCGGCACCGTCACCGCCATCGGTGCCATGTGGTCGCTCGGTCGACACTCGTCATACGACGACTGATCCGATCGGACCCCTCCCCCGACCCGCTAGCCTGGTGGGCGAATCCAGATCCATCTCCCTAAGGAGAAGTGCGTGAACGCGTCCGCAGCAAACATCGGGGTCGTCGGCCTCGCCGTCATGGGCTCCAACCTGGCCCGCAACCTCGCCAGCCGCGAGGGGAACACGGTCGCCGTGTACAACCGCAGCCGCGAGAAGACCGATGCGCTGGTGGCGGAGCACCCCGAGGCGGGCTTCATTCCGTCGTTCTCGTACGAGGAGTTCGCCGCGAGCCTGACGAAGCCGCGCACGGCCATCATCATGGTCAAGGCGGGCCGCGGCACCGACGCGGTCATCGACGAACTCGTCAAGGTCTTCGAGCCCGGCGACATCATCGTCGACGGCGGCAACGCCTACTTCCCCGACACCATTCGCCGCGAGAAGGCGGTGCGCGAGACCGGCATCAACTTCGTCGGCGCCGGCATCTCCGGCGGTGAGGAGGGCGCTCTCAACGGCCCCTCGATCATGCCCGGCGGCTCGGACGAGTCGTGGGTCACCCTCGGCCCGATCCTGACCTCGATCGCCGCGGTGGCCGAGGGCGAGCCGTGTGTCACCCACATCGGCCACAACGGCGCGGGCCACTTCGTGAAGATGGTGCACAACGGCATCGAGTACGCCGACATGCAGCTCATCGCGGAGGCGTACGACCTCATCCGTCGCGGCACCGGCAAGACGCCGGCCGAGATCGCTGACATCTTCACGGACTGGAACGGCGGAGAGCTCGAGTCGTACCTCATCGAGATCACCGCCGAGGTGCTGCGTCAGGTCGACGCCGAGACGGGTAAGCCCCTCGTCGATGTCATCCTCGACCAGGCCGGTGCGAAGGGCACGGGCGCGTGGACGGTGCAGACCGCCCTGTCCCTCGGCGTCCCCGTCTCGGGTATCGCCGAGGCGACGTTCGCCCGCTCGCTCTCATCGCACCCGGAGCAGCGACGCGTCGCCGCCGCGCTGCCCGGCCCGGACAGCACGTTCGAGGTCGACGACGTCGACGCCTTCGTCGAGGACGTGCGCCAGGCGCTGTTCGCGTCGAAGATCATCGCCTACTCGCAGGGCTTCGACGAGATCCGCGCGGGGGCCGAGGAATACGACTGGTCGATCGACCTCGGCGCCGTCGCGAAGATCTGGCGCGCCGGCTGCATCATCCGCGCGCAGTTCCTCAACCGCATCGCGGACGCGTACGCCGAGGAGCCGGGTCTGCCGGTGCTCGCCACCGCGCCATACTTCGCCGACTCGATCGCGCGCGGTCAGGGCGCGTGGCGCCGCGTCGTCGTCGCCGCCGCACAGGCGGGGATTCCCGCCCCGGCGTTCAGCTCGTCGCTCGCGTACTACGACGGCATCCGCGCCGACCGTCTGCCGGCCGCACTCGTCCAGGGACAGCGCGACTTCTTCGGCGCGCATACCTACAAGCGCATCGACAAGCCCGGCACCTTCCACACCGACTGGTCGGGCGACCGCACCGAGTCCGAGGCCGAAGACACGCACTGAGCTTCACGCGAAGCGCCCTCTCCTCGCCCGCCCACGGCGGCTGAGGCGAGGGCGCTTCGCCGTTCTGTGGATCAGACCGCGTCGCGCGGCTTGGCCGGGAGCGTGACGGTGAAGGTGGTGTCTCCGGGCGCGCTCTCCACCGAGATCGTGCCGTGATGCGCCTCCACGATCGCCTTCGCGATCGACAGTCCGAGGCCGGATCCACCGGTCTTTCGCGCGCGCGACACGTCCGCACGGGCGAACCGCGAGAACAGCGTCTCCTGGACGGCCTCCGGGATGCCCGGCCCGGTGTCGTGCACGGACAGCACGGCGCGGGTCGCGGACCCGGTCCCCTCGATGCGGAGCGACACCGTCACGGACGTCCCCTCGGGCGTGTGTGTCCGAGCGTTCGCGAGCAGGTTCGTCACGACCTGCGTGAGCCGTGCGCGGTCGCCCGCGACGAGGACCGGCTGTTCCCCCACGTCGGCCCCCCAGTCGTGCTCCATTCCGGCCATCGCCTGATCGGCGACCGCGTCGATGACGAGCTGGTTGAGGTCGACCATGTCGTAGGTCAGCTCGTGCCCCTCGTCGAGGCGCGCGAGCAGCAGCAGATCCTCCACGAGTCCGGTCATTCGCTGTGACTGGGCCTCGATTCGCTGCAACGACTGCCGACTGTCGGGGCTGAGGGTCTCATCCCGCAGCGAGAGCTCGCTGTAGCCGCGGATCGAGGCGAGTGGCGTGCGCAGCTCATGGCTG
>JAJYSF010000315.1 GCA_021793715.1 Actinomycetes bacterium | reverse complement strand
CTGCACGCACCCGCCGCGCCCGTCGGCAGCGTCACCGATGAGATCCGATCTCTCGTCGCCGACATGTACGACACGATGGACGCCGCGCCGGGCGTCGGTCTCGCGGCGCCGCAGGTCGGCGTCGCGCTCCGCATCTTCACCTACGCCTACGAGGACGACGACGGGCGGCCGTGGCGCGGAGAGATCCTCAACCCCGAGCTCTGGATGGTCCCGCTCGTCCCC
Source organism: Actinomycetes bacterium (assembly GCA_021793715.1). Next base: position 2,481 of record JAJYSF010000315.1, on the reverse strand, counting down.
GGCGCCCCGGACGAGGACGACGAGTCCGAGGGCTGCCTGTCGTTTCCCGGCGAACGCTTCCCCCTGCGCCGGTCCGAACGTGCAGTCGTCACGGGTACGACTCTCGACGGGGAAGCCGTGCGCATCGACGTGGATGGCTGGCGAGCGCGGATCCTGCAGCACGAGTTCGACCACCTCGACGGCGTGATCTATGTCGATCGCCTCGCACCCGAGCACGCGAAGACCGCCCACAAGATCGCCAAGAAGCGTCGGTGGGGAGTGCCGGGCCACAGCTGGCTACCCGGGGTCGACGACGTCGACGCCTGACCGCTCCATTCGCCGTCACCGCGTAGCCTGGGGTGCACACGCACCCACTCAGCACAGGATGGCCGTCATGTCTCGCACCTCGTTCCGCACGCGTCTCGCGCTCGCTTCCGGATCCGCGCTTCTCCTGGCCGCGCTCGCAACCGGGTGCGGGGCGATTTCCTCGATGCTCGGCGGATCCGGTAACGGCGGCGGCAGCGACAGCGGAACGGGCGGCGACACCGCGAGCGTCTTCGACCTCACCGTGGGCGACTGCCTGAACAAACCGGAGGCTTCCGACGGCGAGATCTATGACGTCGAGATCGTGCCCTGTGCGGACCTCCACGACTATGAGGTCTACCACGACTATGCGCTCGACCTCGGCGCCAGCTGGCCGGGCAAGGCCGACATCGAAGCCGACGCGCAGGCGACGTGCGCGGAGGAGTTCGAGACCTTCGTCGGCGTTCCCTTCAACGAGTCCGCGGCGCTCTGGTACCGCTACTACTCCCCCACCGAAACCTCGTGGGAGCAGGGCGACGACAAGATCCAGTGCCTCGTGTACGAGGCGTCTGATGACGAGGGGGCGTCGATCGTTGAGGTCGAAGGGACGCTCGAGGGCTCGAAGCGCTGAGCCCTCGAGAGGGCCGTCGTCGGCGTCAGCTGACCGCTTCGCGCACGACGGATCGGAACCAGCGCTGTGCGGGTGACAAGTTCGCCTCACGCCGCGTGTAGAGAGAGACCGGTGTGCTCTGTGCCGGCCACGGCACGTCGGAGATGCGCAGCCCCGTAAACCAACCCGAGAAGACCTCCGCCACGTGACGTGGCACGAGGACGACGAGATCCGTCGCCTGGAGCACCGCAGGCACAGTCGAATACTCCTCGACTGTCAGCGATACCTGCGGCATCAGCCCGTGCTCGGTCAGCGCCTGGAGCGGGAAGACGTGCCCGCCGCGTGCCGACACGCGCACGAACCGCCGTCCGTCGAACATGTCCGGAGCGACCGCGGGCAACGGGTGCCGATCCGAGGTGAGCGCGACGTACTCGACGGCGCGCACATGGGTGCGCCACAGTCGGGGGCTGCCGATCATCGCCACCGCCATCGCGAGGTCGATCGATCCGCGCACGAGCGCGTCCTCGACTTCGTCCGCATCGAGTCGCTGGACGTGCAGGTGAGGGTGTGCCGCCTCGCGCGCGAGCTGCGCCACGATCGGCGGCAGAAACGTCTGCTCCCCCACCGAGGTCAGTCCGAGCGTGAGTTCGCCGCTGAAGTCCGCGGGCTCGAACGCCTCGGGCGCGCTCACGGTGGCGTCGATCTGCGCGAGCGCCTCGTGGAGCGGACCGAACAGCGCCGTCGCCTTCGCAGTGGGCACCATGTCGTGCCCCTCACGCCGAAAGAGCTCATCGCCGAATCGTTCGCGCAGGCGCCGCAGGGTGTAGCTGACGGTCGGCTGCGTGACGTGCAGTCGGTCGGCCGCCGCGGTGACACTGCGCAGTTCGTACAGCACGACGAACGTCCGAAGCTGGTTGAGATCCGGGAGCGCCATCTATCGATTCCTTCTATGGTCAACGCCTTGCACATCTATTGGACCACACTGGAGATGCGTCCTAGGCTCGGAGCACCGAAGACCGACGACGCCCGCAGGGCGAACCCAGTGACAAGGACGACACGCGTTGATCATCGACATTCACGGCCACTACACCACCGCACCGACCCCGCTCGGCGCCTGGCGCGACCAGCAGATCGCCTTCACGCGCGGTGAGGGCGCCGCGCCGGACCCCGCCGCGTTGGCGATCAGCGACGACGAGATCCGCGAGTCCATCGAAGCGAACCAGCTGCGATTGATGAACGAGCGCGGCAGCGACGTCACCGTCTTCAGCCCGCGCGCCTCGTTCATGGCGCACCACATCGGCGACCTCGAGGTCAGCCGCACGTGGGCGCGGATCTGCAACGACCTCGTCGCGCGTGTGAGCGGCCTGTTCCCCGACCGTTTCCTCATGGGGGCGATGCTGCCGCAGTCGCCGGGCGAGGATCCGCGCACCACAGTCGACGAGCTCACCCGCGCCGTCGAGGAACTCGGCGCCGTGAGCGTGAACCTCAATCCGGATCCCTCCGGCGGCCGGTGGAGCGCCCCGCCGATCACGGACCGCTCGTGGTACCCGATCTACGAAAAGCTCGTCGAGTATGAGATCCCCGCGATG
>JAJYSF010000314.1 GCA_021793715.1 Actinomycetes bacterium | reverse complement strand
CGCTACGGTCTCACCGCGATGTGCGTCGGCCTCGGCCAGGGCGGCAGCGTCATCTGGGAGAACCCGCACTACACGGGCAAGAAGGCGAAGAGGAAGTGACGGACGAGATGACCGATTACCGCACGATCGACTTCAGCGACCTCGAGGCCGCCTCGGCGGACGAAGTCGTCACCCATTCGCTCGTCAGCGACGTCACACTGCCGAGCGGCCGCACGCTCGCTCTCATCACGCTGCACAACGGCCGCGATCACAAGCGTCCGAACACGATCGGTCCGCTCACGCTCCGCGAGCTGAACGAGACGCTCGACAGTCTCGCCGCACGCGCGGCCAAGGGCGAGATCGACGCCGTCGCCGTGACCGGCAAGCCGTACATCTTCGCGGCCGGCGCCGACCTGTCGAACATCTCGGCGCTCTCGACGCGTGACTTCGCGCTCAAGATCGCACAGCGCGGACACCAGGTTCTCGGCAGACTCGCCGACCTCGGCGTGCCGTCGTTCTCCTTCGTCAATGGTCTCGCACTCGGCGGCGGGCTCGAGATCGCGCTGAACTCCACGTACCGGACGGTCGACTCGTCCGCCGCGGCCATCGCGCTGCCCGAGGTCTTCCTCGGCATCGTCCCCGGCTGGGGCGGCGCGTACCTGTTGCCGAACCTGATCGGCATCGAGAACGCACTCGAGGTGATCATCTCGAATCCGCTGAAGCAGAACCGCACACTTAAGCCACAGCAGGCGTTCGATCTCGGCATCTTCGACGCGATCTTCAGCCCGGCGTCCTTCCTGGAAGACTCCCTCGCCTGGGCCGACCGGGTGCTGACCGGCGAGGAAAAGGTAGAGCGCTCGAACACGCCGGGCCGCATCGAGCGCGCGACGAAGTGGCCAGCCGCGATCAAGATCGCGCGCGGCATGCTCGAGAACCGCATCGGTCCCATGCCTCTGTCGCCCTACCGCGCCCTCGACCTCCTCGAGCAGGCCGCCAAGGGAACGAAGGAGGCCGGGTTCGCGCGCGAGGACGAGGCGCTCGCCGATCTCATCTCGAGCGACGAGTTCGCCGCGTCGATGTACGCGTTCGACCTGGTGCAGAAGCGCGCGAAGCGTCCCGTCGGCGCGCCCGATAAGGATCTCGCCCGACCCGTCACGAAGGTCGGCGTGATCGGCGCCGGGCTCATGGCCACACAGTTCGCGCTGCTCTTCGTCCGACGCCTGCAGGTGCCCGTCGTCATCACCGACGTCTCGGCCGAACGCGTCGAGAAGGGCGTCTCCTCGATCCATTCGGAGATCGGCAAGCTCGAGGAGAGAGGCCGGATCGACACCGACACCGCGAACCGCCTGCGCTCACTCGTGACGGGCACGACCGACAAGGCCGACTTCGCGGCCTGCGATTTCGTGATCGAGGCGGTGTTCGAGGAGACGTCGGTCAAGCAGGACGTGTTCCGCGAGATCGAGCAGTACGTTGCGGAGGACGCCATCCTCGCGACGAACACGTCGTCGCTCTCGGTGGAGGAGATCGGATCCGTTCTCTCCCACCCCGAGCGTCTCGTCGGCTTCCACTTCTTCAACCCCGTCGCCGTGATGCCGCTTGTCGAGGTCGTGCGCACGCCGCAGGCGTCGGACGAGGCCGTCTCGACGGCGTACGTCATCGCGAAGAAGCTGCGCAAGAACGCGATCGGTTCGGCCGACGCCCCCGGGTTCATCGTGAACCGCCTCCTCGCGAAGGTCATGGGCGAGGCGGCACGCGCGATCGACGAGGGCACGGAGCTCACCGAAGTCGAGCAGGCGTTCGTCCCGCTCGGACTGCCGATGGGCCCGTTCGAACTGATCGACCTGGTCGGCTGGAAGGTCGCGGCCCACGTGCAAGACACGATGTCGTCGCACTTCCCCGACCGCTTCCACTCCTCGCCGAACCTCCACGCTCTCGCGGAGATCGACGAGCCGCTGGAGCGCGACAGGAAGAAGCGGATCACCGGCTGGGCGAAGAAGGCCAAGAAGGCGATCACGGTCGGCTCCTCCCCCGCGAGCCGCGAGGAGATCCTGCGGCGCGTCGAGGACGAGCTCGCTCGCGAGATCCGGGTCATGCTCGACGAAGGGGTCGTCCCCGAGGTCGAGGACATCGACCTCGCGCTCATCCTCGGTGCGGGCTGGCCCTTCATCGACGGCGGCGCCACGGCCTACCTCGACCGCGTCGGCGCCTCCGAGCGCGCGGCCGGCGGCGACTTCCACACCCCGCAGATCCGCGGCGTCGAGTAGCCGCACACGCGCACACCCGGTGCCCGCTTGCGCCCGGCCAACACGGCCCGGTGGAGCGGGCACCGTCGCGTCCGCGGGAGGTAGGGGCCAGCAGCGAGGCGGGTGCCTTGCCGCCCCCGCTGGCAACGGGCGGCCCGATAATGGCCCCCGCTCTCCCCCGCCCCGTCGCCCCTGCCTCCTCCCCGGCGAGACGCCCGCCCAGCAGCGAAGCGCGTGCCTTGCCGCCCCCGCTGGCAACGGGCCTGGCGGTGAGGATCCGCTCTGCGGATCCGAGGGGACTGCGGGGGCGGCAAGGCACGCGCGCAGCGACGAGAGCAGCACCGTGACTGCAGGCGCACGGAGCGCGAGCTGCAGCAGAACCGCGGCAGCCCTACGACCGCGACGGCCTCAGCGCGACTGCTTCACGCGCGCGGCCGCGCGGGCTTCCTGTCGCGCAACGGGGATACGCGTGCCGAGGACC
>JAJYSF010000313.1 GCA_021793715.1 Actinomycetes bacterium | reverse complement strand
TCCGATGCGCCGCCCCACCGCGACACCGTGATGTGCTCGAGGCCCTGCCACGCGGCCGCGCGCCGCAGCTCGTCACCGACGCGCGCCGGATCCGCCGCCAGCTCGCGCTCCCACCACGCCGACTGCACGCGCAGGGTCGAGCGCGCCCGGTCGGCCTTGAGATCGAGCCGGCCGGCGATGCGCTCATCGACGAGGAGCGGCAGCGAGTAGTACCCGTACTGCCGCTTCGGCCCGGGCACGTAGATCTCGATGCGGTAGTGGAAGTCGAACAGCCGTTCGGCGCGGTCGCGGAACCAGACGATGGGATCGAACGGCGTCAGCAGGGTGGTCTGCTCGATCGCGCGCGGGACCCGGGCATCGCGGTGTAGCCACGCGGGGATCGATCGCCCCGCGCCGGTGGTCCAGCCCTCGACCTCGACGGGGGCGACCTCACCGACCGCCTCGAGGTCGTCGATCGCCCGCCGCACCGCCTTCTGGTCGCGGAAGCGGTAGTAGTCGTTGAGATCGGCGAGCGTGGCGACGCCGTACGCCTTCGCCGCGCGCCGCACCAGCTCGCGGATCGCGTCGTCGCGCGGGCGATCATCGCGCAGCTCGGGCGGGATCACGTGTTCCGCGAGCGCGTAGACGCGTTCGAATCCGTCGCGCCCGGCGACCGCGACTTCGCCGGTGCGCCACAGGTGCTCGAGAGCGTTCTTGACGTGATCCCAATCCCACCACGGCCCGCCGCGCGCCTGCCGCACGACCGACTCGATCTGGCTCGGCTTCAGCGCCCCGCGGTCGGCGAGCTCTGTGCGAACGCGAGCGATGACGTCGGCATTGTGCGGCTCGGCCGCCCAGGCGCCCGGACGCGTGAGGCGCTCGGTGAACGCATGGCGCCGGAATCCCCACAGCGGCCAGTCATCGAGCGGCATGAACGCGGCCTCGTGCGCCAGATACTCGACGTAGGCCGGGCGGCGACGCCGCATCACGAGGCCGTCGAGCGCCGCCGGGTCGTACGCGCCGATGCGTGAGTACCCGGGCAGGTAGTGCGATCGCGCGAACACGTTCACCGAGTCGATCTGCAGCACGCCCATCCGTGCGATCTGTGCTGCGAGCGCGCGCCTCGTGCCGCCCGGCCGGGACCCGCCGAGGCCCTGCGCCGCGAGCGCGACGCGCCTCGCCTGCTCCGCTGTGAGTGTCGTCCGTGCCACCTCGTCGACGCTACTCGCGATGTCGGACGTTCGGGAGATCCTGCTTTCCCAGGCGGCACATAGGCGCCCCACAGCGAGTACGTGTGGCGAGATACCAGGATGAGCATTCAGCGGGGAATAACGACGGGCTCCTCGTCGTTGACCCCTATGTCCGACTCCTCAGACATTGGAAGGACACTGTGGGCAAGAACTACATCGACATTGAAGACGACCAGGGCGGCGTGCTGCGCTACCGCAAGCACGCGAACGGTCGAGGCCTCGTCGCGCACGGCGCGAAGGTCGCGGCCACCGCACGCGTCGAAGCCGGCGCGTATATCGAACCGCGTGCGCGGGTCCTCGACGGCGCGCGCATCGCCACGGGAGCCTGGATCGAACCGGGCGCCATCATCGGCGCCGGAGCGATCATCGACGCAGGCGCTCACGTCGGCCCCGAGGCTGCCGTCGGCGCGAAGGCGAAGATCGGCGTGCGCAGCCAAGTAGGGAAGGGCGCGCAGATCGCCGGAGGATCCCTGATCGGCGACGACGAGAAGATCGGCGACGGCCAACGGATCGCCACCGATCGGCGCGGATTTCATCTCGCTGCCTAGGGCACGCTGCTAACGACGACAAGGCCGCTCACCACACCGGTGAGCGGCCTTTGACGTCCCGCGGCTCACACGCGATCGCGCAGCCAATCGAGCTGCACGCGACGGTGCAGCGCGCCGCCGCCCTCGTGGCCGTTGTAGGCGTAGTGCTCGATGTGCTTGTCGTCGTGCGCCCAGTTGTTGAACGCCCCGAACACGGTCGACGGCGGACAGATCTCGTCCATGAGAGCGACCGAGTGCAACGTCGGCACGTTCGCGCGGGTGGCGAGGTTCACGCCGTCGAAGTAGCTCAGCGTGCGGAAGGTCTCCTCGATCCGGTCGCGGTGCGCGACGAGATAGCGCACGATCTCCGAGTACGGCGCCGCGTTCGTGATCGACGTCGCGCGCGGGAAGTCGCTGAGGAACGGCACGTCGATGAGGGATCCGGCGATATCGGTGCCGAGCGCGGCCGCGGCCGTCGCGATGCCGCCGCCCTGACTGCCGCCGGCGACGAAGACCGGCAGGTCCGGCGCGAGCTCGTGCGCGACGTCCACGGCGCGCACCGCGTCGGTGAAGACGCGACGGTAAAAGTACGTCTCGGGCGAGCGGATCCCCCGCGTCATGCTGCCTGGGGTCGCGGGCTCGGACCCGTGCGGGTCGGCCGTGTCGCCCGGCGAGAATTCGCCGTATCCCTGGCCGCGCGTATCGACCTTGAGGTGCGCGTACCCGGCGAGCGCCCAATCGGAGGCCTGGTGCGCGTAGCCTCGTCCGCCGGAGTATCCGATGAACTCGACGACGACGGCGGTCGGAGCGCCCTGCGCCGGCCGGTGGTACCAGGCACTGATCGGATCGCCCGCGAAGCCGGAGAACGTGATGTCGCTCGTGTCGACGAGGGTGAAGCCGTTGTCGACGTCGCGGGCGTAGGTCTCGCCGTGCGCCGCGCGGCTGCCC
>JAJYSF010000312.1 GCA_021793715.1 Actinomycetes bacterium | reverse complement strand
AACGTCGCGCCCAGCTGCTGCCCGCCCGGGATGTCCTTGAACGTCGCGGAGACGCGGCGCTCGGGCGGCAGCATGCCCGTGTCGAGCGGCACCGTCACGCCGAAGCGCGGCAGCGTCGTGCGATACGACCGCAGCAGCGTGATCGCCTCGAGCACGTCCCCCTGCGCCTGCAGCAGCGCCTTCGCGGCGAGGTCCGGATCGTACAGCGAGCCCTCGTTCATGACGCGGGCGACGAGAACGCCCATCTGGTCGCGCAGCTGCTGCGACGCGATCCGCTCCTGGTCGGATCCGGATCCTCGCTTGGCGAGCAGGGCGTGCGCATTCGCGATCGCCTTCTCGCCTCCCTTCACGGCGACATACATCAGGCCTTCTCCTTCTGCGTGGTCACGGTCGTGCGCGGCAGTCCGACAACGGTTCCGCGCGCGGCGAGGATCGCGTCGATTCCGCGCGGGAACATGGCGGTGTTCGCGCGGCGCGCCTCGAGGAATCGGGCTGAGGCTCCCGCCCCGTCCCAGGCGATGGATCCGTCGATGCCGGGGCCCGTGGCGACGATGTCGCCGGTCGGGAGCGCGTCGGTCGCGTCGATGAGGACGGTCGCCGACAGGTGCGGCTCCTCGTCCGTGCCGGCGTTCAACGCGTCGAACGCCGGGACGGCGGAGGGGCCGGACGCGATGCAGAACAGCGCGTCAGGCGGATCCTCGACGATCGGTGCGCCCGTGTGGAAGCGGATCCACCCCGCGACGTCGGGCGCGTGCGTGAGCGCGCTGTCGAGCCAGATGGGCGTCTGCTCGTCGCAGAGTGCGAGGGCGATCGCGCCGACCTCGCGCGAGAGCGGCGCGGGCGGATCGAGCACGACGTCGAGGCGCTGCGGCATCAGGGGCCGGGCCAGCGCGTCGAGCACCGCGCGGAACACGCGCTGCGCGTCGTGCACGGGGCTGTGGAAACCGGGCGTCAGCATGCCGGTCTGGGCGGTCATTCGTCGTCCTCCTCGTCGCTGGAGTCGTTCTCGCGCGCCACGGTGAAGAAGTCGACGACCGTGCTGCGGGCGTCGGCTCGACGCTCGGCGTCGCGCGCATTCTGCCGCTGTTCGAGCACCGCGATGACCTCCTCGCGCACCCGGTTCGCCTGAACGGATCCGAGCAGGCCGTCGAAGATCGCGGCGAGCGCCGCGTGTTCGGGGTGGCTGCCGAGGACGTAGGCGGTGCCGATCGCCTCGTCGTCTGCGGAGCGGACGGCGACGGTAGCGCGCGTCGCGGTCGCCTCACCGAGATGGAATCGATCGCCGGTGCCGCCGGTGCGGGCCTGCACCATGACGAGGCCGGACTCGGGACCGCGCACGTATTCGACCTCGGGGCGGTCGGGCCACTCGCGCCAGAGATCGGCGAGCTCGGCCGCCGACGCCTGCGCGAGCACGCGCGCGGTGCGGCGTCGCTCTTGGGGTTCGCGCTGAAGCTGTTGCATGGCTCCAGCGTCCGGTGCGGAGATGTCCCGGCCGGGCCCCGAGGGTGAACGGGCGATGAATCGATCCGTAAACCCCGCGTGACTTGTCGCGGAGTGCGCGGCAACGTCAGATGACGACGCGACGCACCCACGCCGAGATCGCCTCGAGGGCGAGGACCACGGCGAGGATCATGAGGATGATCAACGTGACGGTCTCGAACTGCATCACGCGGTTGGCCTGCAGCAGCAGGAAGCCGATGCCGCCGGCGCCGACGATGCCCAGGAGGGTGGCCGAGCGCACGTTGACGTCGAGCTGGTAGAGCACGTGCGCGACGAACGCGGGCAGCGCCTGACGCACCGTGGCGCTCGCGTACACCTGCAGACGGCTCGCGCCGCCGACGCGCACCGCATCCTGCACGCGCACGTCGGTCTCCTCCACCGAGTCGGCGACGAGCTTGCCGAGCAGGCCGACAGATCCGATGCCGAGCGCGAGCGCGCCGGGCACCGCCCCGAGGCCCATCATGACGATGAAGATGATCGCGAGGATCAGCTCGGGGAAGGCGCGCACGACGACGATGAGCGTCCGGAACGTCGTGGCGGTCGCCCGGTTGGGTGCGACGTTGCGCGCCGCGAGCGAGCCGATCGGGATCGCGAGGACGACGCCGATGAGGGTCGCGGCGAAGCCGATCTGCACCGTCGCGATCATGCCCTCGATGAGGCGGTCGAGGATCCCGCCGTCGGACGGCGGGAAGAACAGCGCGAGCGTCGTCGGGATATCGGCGATGCCGGCGATCAGGGCGGCCGGTTCGATGCGGCTGCCCGCGACGGCGAGCGCGATGATCACGAGCGTTGCGCCGATGCCGAGAAAGCGGCGGATGCGGTCGGCGTCCCACGGCGGCGAGGTGACGATGCGCCCGCGCGCGGTGCGCGGCACGTCGTGCGTCGCGGTGGGCGCGGTCATCCAGCCGCCGCTCATGCGGTCGAGCACGCCGAGCAAGCCGCGACGGCGGCCGTTCTGGCGTCCGAGCAGCGCGGTGCGGATGGCACCGGAGATGAGTTCGACGACGATGCACAGCACGAGCACGACGAAGGCGAGGGCCATGCCGCGCTGATAGTTCATGGTGTTGAGGGCCTCGGCCATCGCGAGGCCGATTCCCCCCACGCCGACGTAGCCGAGCAATACCGACGTGCGCAGGTTGATGTCGAAGCGGTGCAGGGCCGTCGCGATAATCTGCGGCATCAGCGGCGGGATGATGCCCGACCAG
>JAJYSF010000311.1 GCA_021793715.1 Actinomycetes bacterium | reverse complement strand
TTGCCCGCCGTCAGCACCTGCAGGCCGAGCTGCTCGTGCGTCATGTTCGGCGTGCAGACGATCACGGCCTCGACGGCGCTGTCCGCAAGGAGATCCTCGACCGAGCCGTAGCCGACGCATCGCTCCGTGTGCGCCATGTCGGCGGCACGCGCAGCGTCCACGTCACAGACCGCGATGAGCTCTGCGCTCGTCATCGTGCGCAGTGCGGCGATGTGGGAAAGCGCGATGCCGCCGACTCCCACGATTCCGATGCCTAGCGGCGTTCCGTGCCCGGTCACTGCTGGTCCTTCCTGATGAGCATTCCTGGACGAGCTCCGGAAAGGCGTCCAGATCTGATGACGGCCGAGCCGTTGACGTAGACGTGCTCGAGCCCGACGGAGGGTTGTGCCGGCTGTGCGAACGTCGCCGCGGCGTCGAATGTGAGGTCGTCGAACACCACCAGGTCGGCGCGATGCCCTCGGACGATGCCGCTAGTGATTCCGGCGCGAGCGGCCGGCGCGGTGGAGAGACGACGGACGGCCTCGCCGACGGTCGCGCCGTGTTGCCGCAACCGCCGGTAGCCGGCGGAGAAGGCACCCCAGGAGCGAGGGTGCGCTGCGGACGTGCGATGCGAACGGTTGAGCGCGGTGCCGTCGGAGGCGATGCTGATCCAGGGGGTGGCAAGCATTAGTTCGATGTCGCTCCACAGTCCGCTCTCGACGGCGACATCCACCAGGCCCTGATTCGCGGCCAGCAGGTCGACGAGCCAAAGCCAGGGGTCGCCGTCGGACTCGGTGAGATTCCTCCCCACGACATCGGGAGTCTTTGCCGCCTTCATCACGATGATCTGGTCGTGCTCGTAGCCGGAGGCTTCCAGGAGGTCGGCGATCGCCTTCGGGTCGGTCAGGCAGGCGGTGACCGCGGCGTCTGGGCCCGTGGCTCGCAGCTCCGACGGCAGCAGCTGGATCAGCGTGGTGTGCCCGTGAACGTACGGATAGGCGTCAGCGGCGATGTCCCTCGATTCCCTCAGCGTCTGCATGTGGGCGAGCACCTCTGCGAAGCCGCCTTCTCCGCCCACGCCGCGCAGGTGAGAGATCTGCAGCCGCGGTCCGTCGCCGCGGACGACATCGGCCAGTTCGTCGATCGATCGCCGGAGCGCGCTCGTGCGATAGTCGCGGAGGTGCGCCGACAGAACTCCGTCGTGAGTGGCGACGATGCGTGCGACAGAAGCGAGCTCCTCGGCGCGCGCCGATTCACCCGGGGCGTACATCAACCCCACGCTGGCACCCACGACACCGGCCGAGAAGGCGTCCTCCAGCTCGCGCTCGAGCGCCGCCAGCCGGTCGTCGTCGAGGGGGGCCGTGCTGGTGCCGGCCACGGCGAACCGTGCCGAGCCGTGCCCTACCTGAGCGGCGACGTTCGTCGCCGTGGGGCATTCGTCGAGCGCCTGCAGCCAACCGGCGACATCGCTCCAGGTCCATTCCAGATCGGGTGTGACGTCGATCGTGCTGATGACACGTGCCAGCCCGGCGGCGTCGGCATTGCCCGGCGCAGGCGTCATGCCGCAGTTCCCGACCACCTCGGTCGTGACGCCCTGGGTGATCCGACTCTCGTTGTCCGGATAGGCGAGCAGGCTGAGGTCGGAGTGGCAGTGGATGTCCACGAACCCCGGGGCGACGACTCGTCGGGCACAGTCGATGATCTCCGCGTCGTACCCGCCGGCCGGCCGCTCGCCCGCCGGGACGACGGCGGCGATCCTGTCCAGGGCGATCAGGACATCGCCCGGGTACGGCTCACCGCCGAGCCCGTCGGCGATGAGGCCTCCGCGCAGCACGGTCCGGGAGATCGGGGACATGTCAGACCGCGGCCTTCGCCGTCTCGAAGAGCCCCTCGCGCGCCATCGTGCCGAGGACGTCGTCGGCCTGTGCGAGCGTCCGGTCGATGTGTTCCTCGGTGTGCGCGAGCGAGATGTGGTTGCGTTTGAGCGCCATCGGGTACATGAACGAGCCCTTGTCGATCATGCGGCGGTGGAACGTGGCGTAGGCCTCGTCGTTGTTGCGGAGCAGATCGCGGTACCCGCGGACCTCCCCGTCGAGGAAATACGGGACGAACACCGACCCGAGACCGGTCATGCGCGCGGGAATCCCGTGGCGGTCGGCGATCGACTGGAGCCCCGAGCGCATACGGTCGCCCAGGCGATACACGTGACCGTAGAAGTCGACGTCGGGGTCCTTCAGCACCTTGATGGTGGCGATGGCGGCGGCCATCGAGGAGGCGTTGCCGTTGAAGGTGCCCGCCAGCATCACCGTGCCGCCGGTGGGCGTGAAGTTCGACATGATCTCGGCGCTGCCGGCGAGGCCCGCGACCGGGAAGCCGTTGCCCATCCCCTTGCCGAACGTGGTCAGGTCCGGCGTGACACCGCATAGCTCCTGGTAGCCGCCAAGCGCGTGGCGGAAGCCGGTGATCACCTCGTCGAAGATGAGAACGGTGCCGTGCTTCCGGGTGATGTCACGCAGGCCCTCGAGGAACGACTGCTCGGGAAGGAGCGCGCCGACGTTGTGCGGCACGGGCTCGAGGATCACGGCCGCGATCTGCTCGGGGTGCAGGGTGAACAGCTCCTCCACCGAGGCGAGGTCGTTGAACTCGGCGATGAGGGTGTGATCCACGGCGTCGTCGAGGATCCCGGACGAGTTGGGGTCGCGCTTCCACGCGCGATCGGGCGTCGAG
>JAJYSF010000310.1 GCA_021793715.1 Actinomycetes bacterium | reverse complement strand
GGCGGCCGGGGCGCGCAGCGGGGAGGATCCGCCCCGCGGATCCGGGGGACTGCGGCGTCAATGGCATGCCCGTGCAGCGGAGCAGTCCCCTACTTCACTGCGCCCGCGGTGAGCCCTCCGACGATGTACTTCTGCAGGAAGAGGAACAGCGCGACGACGGGCAGAGCGGCCATCACGGCGCCGGCGGAGAACGCACTCCAGTCGGCGTACCGCGGGTTCGACACGAGCTTCGTGAGGCCCACGGCGAGCGTCTGCACGTCGGAGTCGATGAGCACGACCGACGCCACGACGAACTCGTTCACCGACGCGATGAAGCTCAGCAGTGCGACAACCGCGAGGATCGGCGTGACGAGCGGCAGCACGATGGTGAAGAACACGCGTGCGTGGCCAGCGCCGTCGATGCGGGCGGCCTCGTCGATCGACTGTGGAATCGTGTTGAAGAACCCGTACATGAGATACGTGTTCACGCCGAGCGCGCCGCCGAGGTAGACGAGGATCACGCCGACGCGGGTGTTCAGGCCGATGGCGGGGAACCAGTCGCCGAGGGCGCTGAGCAGCAGGAAGATCGCGACGACAGCGAGCAGCTGCGGGAACATCTGCACGACGACGATCGTGATCAGGCCGACACGGCGTCCCGCGAAGCGCATCCGCGAGAACGCGTACGCGGCGAGCGCGCCGAGGAACACGGTGAGGATCGCGGTCAGACCGCTGATGATCAGCGTGTTGGCGAACCACATCGGGAATGGCGCCTGCGGGTTGGACAGGATCCGCGCGTAGCTGTCGAAGCCGATGGCGGAGAACAGTGCGTTGGATCCGGTGAGCGTGCCGCTGGGGTTGAGAGAGCTGGAGATCACGAAGACGATCGGCAGCATCGCCACGATGAGCACGATGACGCCGGCGATGTGACGCCAACCCGTGTCGAGGAACCACTTGCGCAGAGTCATCAGTTCAGCTCCTCCAGCGACCTCGTACGGCGGAACGCGACGATGGAGATCACCGCGACGATCGCGAAGATGATGATCGTGTACGCGCTCGCGAGACCGTAGTCGCGGGTCTGCCCCGTGAACGCCACCTTGTAGACCATCGAGATGAGGATGTCGGTGTGCCCGACGGGGATCGGCGCCGAGGAGTCGCGCGGTCCGCCGTCGGTCAACATGTACACGACGTTGAAGTTGTTGAAGTTGAACGCGAACGACGAGATGAGCAGTGGTGCGATGCTCACGAGCAGCAGCGGAAGCTTGATCCGGCGGAACACCTGCCAGGGACCGGCGCCGTCGACGGTCGCCGCTTCCTGAAGCTCGTCCGGGATCGACTGCAGCGCTCCCGTGCACACGAGGAACATGTAGGGGAAGCCGAGCCAGATGTTCACGATCAGCACGCTGACCTTCGCCATCCAGGGATCCGTCAGCCAGGGGATCTCGGCCCCGCCGAAGATCACCTGATTGAGAAACCCGAAGCTCTGGTTCATCATGCCCGCCCAGACCAGCGCGGAGAGGAAGGAGGGGATCGCGTAGGGCAAGATCAGCAGCGCGCGGTAGATGCGGCGGCCGCGCATGCGCGGGTGGTTGAAGGTGATCGCGAGGAACAGGCCGATCGCGAAGGTGACCCCGACTGTGATGAGCGCAAAGGCGAACGTCCAGAGCGTGACGTAGACGAGTGGACCGGCGAGGCGCTGATCCGTGACGGCCTTGGCGAAGTTGTCGAAGCCGACCGCGACCTTCCAGCCCGGCATGAGCTCTTCGCCGCTGTCGGAGGTGAAGGCGCCCGTGCCGATGTCGCGGTAGACGGTGCCGGTCGACGTGTCGGTGACGGCGTCGCCATCGTATTCGAGCGACGAGACGTACTGGTAGGCACGGGATCCGTCGGGGGTGCTGATGCGGCCTTCGTTCGGATCCTCGGAGACCGGCACCGACAGTTCGGTCACCTCGTTCTGCCGCTCGAGCACGTCGGCGAACTGCAGGGTCTCCCATCCGGGCGCCGTGACGGCAGTGTCACCGTCGAAGGTCGCGTCGGGGATGGCGGCGAGCGGCTCTTCCGACGTGCCGAGGAGGGCGTTGCCGTTCGGGGAGGTCACGAGCAGGCCGAGCTCGCCACCCGATTCGACGATGGTCACGGGGTAGGTGGGTGAGTCCGGAACCCGCTCGAGAGCGGAGGCCATGAGCGCGTTCACGGCCTGGTCCTTGGATCCGTTGTGACCCGTGCCGTAGTTCGTGAAGCCGACGTACCCGGTGTACAGGAGGACGAAGACCTGGAACAGGGCGAGGAAGAGCACCCCGGGAGCGAGGTACTTCGCGGGCAGCTTGCGCTTCGAGAAGTAAATCCAGTTCACCAGCGCCGCGACCGCGAAGACGATCGCCGCGACACCCCATTCGGCGAAGCCGACGAGGACGAAGATGGCGTAGACCGCGATCGCGTCCACGATGCCGACGAGGATTAGCTTGACGATCAGGGGACGGATCCCCCCTGCCGCCTCATCGGCGATGCCGTACGCGCGCCGGCGCCGACGCGTGTCACGCGGATCCGTCGTGACCCGTTCCGTTTCCGTGCTCACTTCGTTCCTTCCCCTCCCATGGGTCGCCAGAGATTGCGGTCTCGTGCGTCCCGCACGCGCAATCTCTGGCGACCCTCAGGTGGTTGATCAGCCGATGGCGGACTCGACGTCGGCGGTGAGCTTCTGCCACCGCTCGACGGGGTCCGCGCCGTTGATG
>JAJYSF010000309.1 GCA_021793715.1 Actinomycetes bacterium | reverse complement strand
GATTTCGGGGCCTGCTAAACTGACGTTCCGCACGTCTCAAGAGGCTTTTCCGCCCCCACTTTCCCTGCTCAGCGCCTCTTCGACCGAGCGGCGACCTTGACCCGGTCGAGCAGGATGCCGCCGGCGGCGGCCGAGACGTCGTACATCTCCTCGAGGATCGCTTCGAGCTGGCGGCGGTTGTCGATCCACTCCCGGTAGAGCCCGGCTTCTGCCTCGCTCAGGCGACGCGAGACGGTCCTTCCCGAGACGGCGCGGCTCCACTGGAAGTAGGGGCCGTGACGCTGCGGCGGATCCGCCTGGCAGTGACAGCCCGGTTTGCCGCAGCTCGTCGTTCGAGAGACGAGGCTGCCAGGGCTGATGAAGCCAACCGCCCCCAGCCTGGCGCCAAGCGCTCGGTACCCGGCCTCGTAGCGCTCGAGCCTGCTCGCCATGTCGACCATCCACCCTTCGCCTTCTGTCAGTGCATATGCTGACCGACACGGTCACCGCTGTCAAGGGGGGACGATGCGCGACGTGGAACGCTTGGAGCTCCAGTCATCCCGGATCGGCTGCCTGCCCGTGCTCGGTCACTTCTTCGACCGCTTCGGCTTCGACCGGCGCCTCGAGCGCTACCTGCCCGCCGACGACGCGCGTCTGCGGCTCTCGCCCGGCGCGGTGGTGGGCGTCGTCTGTCGCAACATCGTCTGTCGTCATCGCCCGCTCTACGCGCTCTCGGAGTGGGCCGAGCCCTACGACCTCGAGCTGCTCGGTCTGCCTGACGCCTCGGTGCTGAACGACGACCGGGTGGGCCGTGCTCTCGACCGGCTGTTCGACGCGGATCGCGCGAGCCTGTTCACCGAGACCGTCCTCGGTGTCGTCTCGGCCTTCGGGATCGAGACCGACGAGCTGCACAACGACTCGACGACGGTCACCTTCACCGGCACCGCGTATGACCACGCCGAAGCGCCAGTCCGGGGAGGCAAGGACGTGCCGGTCGTCACGCACGGTCACAACAAGGACTTTCGCCCCGACCTGTGCCAACTCGTCTACATCCTCACGGTCGCCTCCGACGGCGCAGTGCCGATCGCGGTCAGGATCTGTGACGGCAACACGAACGACGACGTGACCCACGTGCCGACCTGGGACGGACTCGTCGCGATGTTGAAGAAGAGCGACTTCTTGTACGTCGCCGACTCCAAGCTGTGCTCGTCGGAGGCGATGGGGCACATCGCTCAGGGCGGTGGGCGCTTCGTCACCGTCATCCCCCATGGGCGCAAGGAGGACAAGTGGTTCAAGGACTTCGTCCAGACCAGCGTCCCGACCTGGGAGGAGGCAGAGCGCCGTCCCGCTTCACACGAGGGCGACCCCGATCGGGTCTATCGCACCTTCGAGTCTCCGGTTCCTTCAGCCGACGGTTACCGGGTGATCTGGGTCCACTCGTCCCAGAAGTCCGAGCGTGACGCGGCGTCGAGGAGCGCCCGCATCGAGGCCGGTCTCGCGGCGATCGAAGCGCTCGAAGCGCGTCTTGTGGCTCCGCGCTCGCGTCTGCGCACCCGCGTCGCTGCCGAGGAGGCGGCGAGGGAATGCCTCGGCGAGGTGGGCGCGTCGCGCTGGGTCTCGTACTCGGTCGCCGAGTCCAGCGAGGTGACCTTCACCCAAGAAACGCGTGGCCGTCCTGGGGCCGCCACCCGCTACCGCCGCAAGGAGAAGGCGATCTTCCACATCACCGCAGCAGTCGACGCCGCGGCTGTCGCCTACGACGTACGCACCGACGGGCTGTTCCCACTCATCACGAACGACCGCGACATGACCCCAGCCGAAGTGCTCTGCGCCTACCGCTACCAGCCGAACCTCGAGCGGCGCCACCACGTGCTGAAGGGCCCCCAGGAGGTGGCACCCGTCCACCTCGAAGATCCGCACCGCATCGAAGCGTTGCTCACCTGCCACTTCTTCGCCCAGCTCGTCGAAGCGCTCATCGAGCGCGAGATCCGCACCTCTATGCGCGAGCGAGGCCTGCGGGGGATCCCGCTCTACCCTGAACTGCGCAACTGCCCCGCGCCGTCCGCCGCACGTGTCCTCGAGATCTTCGAGGACCTCTCGCGCCACCGCCTGGTCGACGGCGACGAGGTGGTGCGGATCTTCGACCCGGAGCTCAATCCCCTCCAGCTCCAGGTACTGGAGCTGCTCCACGTACCTGCCGAACTCTACGCATCGACCGACTCAGCGTGAGTGGGGGGAGATATCGGTCTCGAGAAGTGCGGAACGTCAGCTCGAAGGCCTTCACCGCCGGGATACGCGGAGGGTCGACCCAGATCACGAGCGGGTTCGACTTCGATACTGCGTCCCTCGCTATCAGATGTGACGTCGCTCGCGACGTCGTCGCAAGCGCTGGTGTGCTCATCGCGAGCGCGGTCGACACCGCCACGACACCTACGGTTGTTATCGCGTACCGGCGCGCGCCGCGCCTGTGCTGCGCACTAACGACGGTCATGCATCCCCCTTTGTTGTCCTGGTCTCTTAGCGGCCACGCAGCTCTCGCGCGGCTGCCGAGGATGGAAGAATAAGCGCGCCGAACCGCACATGCAAGTGAGCAAACGTTATTTCATTTCCCGAGATCGGTTTCGGTCTATCGTCTCGGCCTCACCCGAGCGAATCGACCGGTAGATCGCCTCGACGACGGCGAGCGTGCCGACGTTGTCGCTCGCCGCGGTGCGCGGCGGAGGCCCTCCG
>JAJYSF010000308.1 GCA_021793715.1 Actinomycetes bacterium | reverse complement strand
TTCATCCTGGACGAGCCGAGGATCGGCGCCGCAGCAGCGCCCGGAATGCACCGTCGTCGAACGCCGGGTCGAGCGGATCCCGGGCAATGTGCGCGGCCTGGCTCGCGACCACGGGTAGCGGATCCCCGAAGCCGCCCGCCGCGCCGTCCGCGGTCGGCACGAGCTGGTCGATCGCGAGGGATCCGAACGTGCGCTGGTCCGCGAAGACAACGACGAGCTCGCCGTGTTCCGGGTGCTCGATCGAGAAGCGGATCCGCTCGTGCCGTTCGGGAGCCGCGCCGGGCGCGCGGAGCAGCATCTGGCCGCTCATTCCGAGATGCGCGACGATTGCATCCGCGGCGCCGTCGAGCGGGAACCAGAGGAACTTCCCGCGGCGGGCCGCCGAGCGCACCGCGGATCCGGTCAGCCGCGCCTCGAAGTCGGTGCCGCGCGAGGCGGCGGAGGCGGTGATGTGCCGCGTGAGGGCGCGCTCGTCGTGCACCTCGACGCCGGTGATGCGCGCGCCGACGAGCGCGGGCGCGAGGCCCGCTCGGACGACCTCGACCTCGGGCAGCTCAGGCATGCACGTTCCGCCAGAGCGTGAGCGCGGCGGCCATCTCGGCCTGCTTCTTGCTCGTGCCCGTACCGGTCGCACTGTGTTCGCCCACCGTCACGACCGCCATGTATCGACGGTCATGGTCCGGGCCGGTGCCCGTGATCTCGTACCGCGGTGGGTCCACCTCGAGGCTCGCCGCGAGTTCCTGCACGCTCGTCTTCGGGTCGACGGCGGCGCCGTACCGAGCCGGGTCGTCCACGAGCGGCGTGATGAGGCGCAGCACCAGCGCGTCAGCCGCGGAACGTCCGGCCGACAGGAACGTGGCGCCGAAGAGCGCTTCGGTCGCGTCAGCGAGGATCGAGTCCTTTGCGCGTCCGCCGGTCTGTTCCTCGCCTCGTCCGAGCTTGAGGTGCTCCCCCAGCCCGATGCCCCTCGCGACGTCGGCCAGCGCGATCGTCGACACGACCGCGGCGCGGCGCTTGGCCAACTCGCCCTCGGACACGTCCGGGAAGCGTTCGTAGAGCATCGCCGTCACGGCGAGACCGAGAACAGAGTCGCCGAGGAACTCGAGACGCTCGTTGTGTGGAATACCGCCGTTCTCGTAGGCGTAGGAGCGGTGCGTGAGCGCCAACGAGAGAAGCTCGGCGTCGATCTCGACGCCGAGCTTCTCGGTGAGCGACTCGTGCGCGCGCTCGTCAGTGCGCGGAGTCACGACGCGTTTCAGACGTCGGCGACCTTGCGGCCCTTGTACTCGAGGAACAGCTCGGTGCCCTGCGAGTCGGTGACGACCTTCGCCTGGTGCGGACGGCTGTAGGTGACCTTGCCGTTCTCCACCGTCTTGACGAGGGCCGGAGCCTCGGCCTTCCACTGTGAACGACGCGAGCGCGTGTTCGAACGGGACAGCCTTCTCTTCGGGGGGTTACCAGCCATGGCTAGCTCTCTTCTCTGCTCTGGCCGACGCCATGCGCCGGATCGGTTTCGGTGAGTTCTCGGAGCGCCGCCCACCGCGGATCGATGGGGTCTTGCGCCACGCCAGGTGACTCGGTCAGCTCCTCGCCCGTGACGGGATCAAGACCCGGGCAGTCCGGCCGACACACCGGCTGAAACGGAAGCGACAATACAATCGCATCCCTGACCAGAGTTTCAAGATCCACGTGGTCGTCTTGAAGCTCGAATTCAGGGGTTTCGTCTCCAGGATACTCGAAAAGCTCCTGGAACTCGACTTCGACCGGCTGCGCGATCTCGCGCAGACAGCGGCTGCATTCGCCCTCGTACGTGGTGCGCGCCGTACCCGACACGAGGATCCCCTCGTGGACGGACTCGAGGCGCACGTCGAGGGCGAGCTCGCTCTCGGCCGCGACCGACACGACACCCTCGCCCCAGCGTTCGGGCACGGGGACCGTGAGCACGTGCTCGCGCATGTCGCCCGGTCGCCGCACGATCTCGCGCGCGGGCAACACGAACGGCCCGTTCAGGTGATTCTTCACCGCTTCAGCCTACGTCCGGACGCGCTCAGAAGTCGCTGGGCGACGAATCGTTCAGATAGCGCACGACCGCCGGCGGAACGTACGGCGAGACGTCGCCGCCGAGACTGGCGACCTGGCGCACGAGCGAGCTCGACACGACCGAGTTCGCGGGATCCGCGAGGAGGAACACCGTCTCGACGCCGGCGAGGTGGTTGTTCACGACGGCCATCGGCGTCTCGTACGCGACATCCTGCTGCGAGCGGATGCCCTTCACCAGCACGCCGGCGCCGACCTCCTGCGCGTAATCGACGAGCAGACCGACGCTCCAGGATCCGACGACGACCTTGCCTGCCAGCCCCTCCTCCTCGATCGACTGCTCGAGCAATCGCAGGCGAAGCGCGCTCGGGAGCATCCCCTCCTTGTCGGGGTTGTGCACGACCAGCACGTGGATCTCGTCGTAGAGACCCGCGGCACGACGGATGATGTCGAGATGCCCGAGTGTCGGCGGGTCGAAGGATCCGGGGACAACGGCGATCCGGTTGCTCATGCCTCCAGCCTAGAGGGTGAAGAATGGAAGAAGCCGTCCTCAGTTCTTCCGGAGAGCGGCGCGTTCGGCCTCGCCGAGTCGGGTCGTCAGCATCGTGGCGAGCCCCGCGTGCGTGTCGAGCGCGGGGTCGTCGGCGAGGATCCGCTCGGCCAGCTCGCGAGCACTC
>JAJYSF010000307.1 GCA_021793715.1 Actinomycetes bacterium | reverse complement strand
AGGTGTGACCGAACCCCGCGACGCACGCGAGGCTCTGTGACGCGAACGCCTCGTTCAGCTCGACGATGTCGACGTCGGCCCACGTGCGGCCCGCCCGGGCGAGTGCCTTGTTCGCGGCCTCGATCGGGGCGATCGGGAAATCGTCCGGATCCACGCCGTGCGCACCGCGGCCCGTGATGCGCGCGAGCGGCTCGGCGTCGATCGCGCCATCCGCGCCGAGCAGCACGGCGGAGGCGCCATCGTTGATCGAGGACGAGTTGCCCGCGGTGACGGATCCGTCGCTTGCGAACAGCGCCTTGAGGCCCGCGAGCTTCTCGACGGTGCTGCCGTCACGGATCCCCTCGTCGCGCGCGAGCTCGGCACCGGAGACCTGCACGATCTCGCGGTCGTACACGCCGTCGGCCCACGCGCGCGCGGCGAGCTCGTGGCTGCGCACCGCGAACTCGTCCTGCTGCTCGCGGCTGATGTTCCAGGAGCGAGCGGTCTTCTCCGCGGCCTCTCCGTTCGAGATCGTCCAGTGCGTCGGCAGGTTCTTGTTGACCATGCGCCACCCGATCGACGTGTTCCACATCGTCGGGTTGCCGCCCGCCGGGAACGGCTTCGGCGACTTCTCGACGACGAACGGCGCGCGCGACATCGACTCGACGCCGCCCGCGAGGATCACGTCGGCGTCGCCGGCCTCGATCGCGCGGGACCCCTGCACGACCGCCTCGACCGACGACGCACACAGGCGGTTGACGGTCACGCCGGTCACGGAGGTGGGAAATCCGGCGAGCAGCGCGCCGAAGCGCGCGACGTTGCGGTTGTCCTCCCCGGCCTGGTTCGCGTCGCCGAAGATGACGTCGGCGATGCGCGCCGGATCGACGCCCGTGCGCTCGACGCTCGCCTTCATCACCGTCGCAGCGAGGTCATCGGGGCGCACGCCCGCGAGGGCGCCGCCCGCCCGGCCGAATGGCGTGCGGACGGCGTCGTAGATATAGGTGCCGGTCATGTCATTCCCCTCCGAGGTCGAGGCCGGTCAGCTCTTCGAGAGCGGCGACGGTGTTGGATCCGAACGCCTCGCGCACGCGGAAGCCGTCGGGCGTGACGTCGAAGATGGCGTGGTCCGTGTAGACGCGCGTGACGCAGCCGACGCCCGTCAGCGGGTAGGTGCACGACTCCACGAGCTTCGACTCGCCGGTCTTCGTCAGCAGGTCGGTCATGACGTACACGCTCTTGGCGCCGATCGCGAGGTCCATCGCACCGCCGACCGCGGGGATGGCGCCGGGTGCGCCCGTCGACCAGTTCGCGAGGTCGCCGTTCTGCGCGACCTGGAACGCGCCGAGCACGCACACGTCGAGGTGCCCGCCGCGCATCATGCCGAACGAATCGGCGTGATGGAAGAACGCGGCGCCGGGCACGGCCGTGACCGGCTGCTTCCCGGCGTTGATGAGGTCGGGGTCGATCCATCCGTCCTCCGGAGCCGCGCCCATGCCGAGCAGCCCGTTCTCCGTGTGGAGGATGATCTCCTCGTCCTCCGGCAGGTAGTTGGCGACGAGGGTCGGCGCCCCGATCCCGAGGTTCACATACGCGCCCTCCGGGATGTCCGCGGCGATCCGTGCCGCGAGGTCCTTGCGACTGATGCGGGTGAGCTCGCTCATCGTGCGTCCTCCTTCGCCTCGAGCGACCGACCTTCGATGTCGACGCCGCCCACGAACTCGCGATCGTTCAGCCAGCGCCGCTCGCCGACCGCGACGACGCGATCGACGAAGATGCCCGGCGTCACGACGCGCTCCGGGTCGATGGATCCGAGCTCGACGACGCGGTCGACCTGCACCACACTCGTGGCCGCGGCCGACGCCATGATCGGGCCGAAGTTGCGGGCCGTCTCGCGGTAGATCACGTTGCCCCAGCGGTCGGCCTCGAGGCCCGACACGAGCGCGAAGTCCGCGCGGATCGGGTACTCGAGCGCGTACGTCCTGCCGTCGATCTCGCGCGTCTCCTTGCCCTCGGCGAGCTGCGTGCCGACGCCGGTCGGGGTGAAGAAGGCGCCGATGCCGGCGCCCGCGGCGCGGATCCGCTCGGCGAGGTTGCCCTGCGGCACGAGCTCGAGTTCGATTCTGCCGTCGCGGTAGAGCTCGTCGAACACCCACGAGTCGGTCTGGCGCGGGAACGAGCACACGATCTTGCGAACGCGGCCGGCCGCGAGGAGCGCGGCGAGACCCGTGTCTCCGTTGCCGGCGTTGTTGTTCACGATCGTGAGGTCGGTCGCCCCCTGTGCGATCAGCGCGTCGATCAGTTCGACGGGCTGGCCGGCGCGGCCGAATCCGCCGATCATGACGGTCGAGCCGTCTTCGATCCCCGCCACGGCGTCTGAGACGCTCGCGACTTCCTTGTCGATCATCCGAACCTCCTAATGTTCGCTGTGCGAACATGCGTTCGCTGTGCGTATCCAGGATACCGCGCGGCGCGCTGCTTATCCAGTGGTCGCGCCCCATCGCACGCTTCGCGAGTGCCGTCGCGCCCTGTGGCGCGCCCGGAAGGGCAGAACGGCACTCGCGAACATCGCGGGAAGCAACGCACCTTCCGGGTTGCCCACGCAACGCTTACTCCTCGACGGGAGCCTCGTCGAGGAGCTCGCGAAGAGTGTCGACAAGCGTGGGAATGCCTGCGTGAAGGAGCGACCACAGGAGCTCTTGATCGACGATGTCGTATCCGTGCGCAATGACATTGCGTGTACCGAT
>JAJYSF010000306.1 GCA_021793715.1 Actinomycetes bacterium | reverse complement strand
TCGTATTCTGGAGACGTGGATCCTCAGGTCGTGCTCGTGCATGGGATCCGCACGTCCGCGACGATGTGGCGCGCGCAGGTGGCGCACCTGCAGGAACGCGGCGTCGCCGTTGAGGCGATCGACCTTCCGGGGCACGGCTCGCGCATCGGCGAGTCATGGTCGGCCGACGACGCGATGGCCTCCATCGACCGCGCCGTGCAGCGTGCGGCGCATCGGGGACCGGTCGTTCTCGCCGCGCACTCGATGGGCGCACTGCTGTCGATCGCGTACGCGGGCCGTGTGGGAGGCGCTCCCCCGGTGCATGCGTTCGTCGCCGCGGGCGCCACCGCCTTTCCCGTCGGCACCGGCCTCGCCGCCTACCGCGCGCTCCTCACCGGGATGCGGCGCCTGCCGGGGCACGGCATGTGGTTCGTCAGGCGCGCCCTCGCCGCCCAGCTGCCCATCGAGACGCGCGAAGACTTCGGTGCGGGCGGATACGCCCTCGCCGCGGAAGACGAGGCCCTGAGGAGCCTCGCGTCGCTCGAGATCGCGCGCTCGCTCGTGCGGCTGCAGAACCGCATGATTCCCACCTGGTTCCTCAACGGCGAATGGGATCAGCTGCGGCTGAACGAGCGCGCCTTCACCCGTCTCGTCCCCCGGGCCGAACTGATCGTCGTTCCGCGCACGACGCATCTCGTCACGGCGATGCGCCCGCGTCTGACGAACGCCGTGATCGATGTCGCGATCGCCGAGGCCGTGCGTTCAGCGTGCACCTGATAACATTGCTTATTGGCTTGCGTGCGGGTTCCCACGCCCGCACACGTGATCGGACAGCCCCTCTACTGCCCGGTGACACCTTCCGACGCACACCCAGAACGAAAGTCTGTACAGACGTGGCAAACATCAAGTCGCAGATCAAGCGCAACAAGACCAACGAGAAGGCGCGCGAGCGCAACCGCATCGTCAAGAGCGAGCTGAAGACGCTCGTCCGCACGACGCGCCGTGCCATCGCCGCCGCCGACAAGGGCGCCGCCGAGAGCGCCTTCGCGAAGGCGTCGAAGAAGCTCGACAAGGCCGTGTCGAAGGGCGTGATCCACAAGAACCAGGCCGCGAACCGCAAGGGCGCCCTGGCGAAGCAGATCGCCGCGCTCTGACGCACGCGTGACGAGCCCGCCCCTCGGGGCGGGCTTTTCGCCTGTCTGGGCGCGGATCCGGTCAGGGCGTAAGCCAGCGACGGGCGCGGCACCTGCCCGTCGCGTCAGTGCGTCGCGGCGAACGGCGCGCGGGTCGCGACGACCGTCACCATCCGCTCGAGCGCGAACACCGCATCGCGGGACGCGCCCTTGACCTCGGCGTCGGCACGAGCGACGGCCTGGATCGCGAGACCGAGCGTGCCGCCCGTCCACCCCGCGAGGTCGCGCTGCGCGCGCTCGACCTGCCAGTCTGGCATGCCGAGCTCGCGTGCGAGCTGTCGCGACGGCCCGCGCTTGCCGCCGACGCGCGCCATCATACGCAACTTCATCGCGAACGCCGCGACCAGCGGCACCGGATCCGCCCCCGAATCGAGTGCGTGACGCAGCGCGATGAGCGCGCCGCCGTGGTCGCCCGAGATCGCCGCGTCGGCCACCTCGAACGCCGTGGTCTCGACGCGACCGCCGTAGTAGCGATCGACGATCTTCTCGTCGATGTCGCCCTCGGTGTCTTGAATGAGCTGTTGGCAGGCGGCCGCGAGCTCGGTCACATCTCCGGAGAAGGCCTGAGTGAGCGCGCGCAGCGCCTGCGGCCGGATGCGCCGGTTCGCGTGGCGGAATTCTCCGGCCGCGAACTCCTCGCGGTCGCGGTCGCGCTTGATCGCCACGCACGGGATCTCGACTCCGCCGCCCGTGCCCCCGCGGATCGCCTCGAGCAGCTTCTTCCCGCGCACGCTCGCGCCCGTGTGCCGCAGCACGAGCGTCGCGCCGTCTTGCGGAGCTTCGAGGTACGCGAGCGCCTCCTGCAGGAACGCGTCGGTGCACTTCTCGACGCCGCCGACGCGCACGAGACGGGGCTCGCCGAACAGTGACGGCGACGTGACGTTCAGAAGCGTGCCCGCCGTGTAGTCGTCCGCGCGCACGTCGGATACCTCCACCGACGGGTCATCGGCCTTCAGCTGGTCGCGGATCGCCGCCGTCGCGCGCTCCGCCAGGACCTCCTCGGGCCCGAACACGAGCACAATGGGCGCGGGGCGCGGCTCTCGCCAGTCGAGCTGCGGTATGACCGTCGCCTTCGAGGATCCGGATGTGCGTCGCGCGGCCATGGTTCCAGCGTAGCCGGGCGCACCGACACGCGGCACGCCATCACGGTGGTGGGTGCTCGCGCCAGACCGCGAGCCGCTCGGCGTCGCCGACGAGCACGAGGCCGTCCGTATCGCTGCGCGCGACGACGGATCCGGGCCGAGCGAGCGCGGCGAGGGCATCGGGGTGAGGGTGGCCGTAGTCGTTCTCCCCCACGCCGATGAGCCCGACACGCGCCCGGATCTGCGCGTAGAGTCCCGGGAACTGGTCGCGACTGCCATGATGCGACACCTTGACCACGTCGAACTCGCCGGTCACCGCGCCACCGTTCATCAGCAGGCGCTGCGCGGCAGCGCCGAGGTCCCCGAGCAGCAGCGTCCGCGGCACCTCTCCTCCGCCGACCTCGAGCACGAGGCTCGTGTCGTTACCCGGCGGGAACGCGCGTGTCTTGCGCGCCGGCCACAGGATCCGCCACG
>JAJYSF010000305.1 GCA_021793715.1 Actinomycetes bacterium | reverse complement strand
CACACGTGCGTGGTCGACCGCGTTCCTCGTCGTGCTCGTCGTGCAGGTCCTCGTCGGCGTCTGGCAGGCGAACGCCGCCCTGCCCCCGCTCCTCGTCGGCGTCCACATGGTGCTCGCGGCCCTCTCGGCGGCCGCCTACGTCGCCCTCGTCATGAAGCTGAAGCGCCCGGTCAGCGGCAGCTCTTCGACTCCTCGATGAGGTCGTCCGGCGGCCACACCCCGTCGTAGTAGAAATCGACGCCGTTGCCCCACGTGTTGGTGTAGCCCATCCCGATCGCCCACGCCGTCGCCATCATCTCGACGTCGCCATCGAAGGTGTCGAGCAGCATCTCGCGGCACTGCGACGTGATGACGTGGCCGGATTCGTGCACGACGAGGCTCTCGAACCGCTCATCCGGCCAGTACGCGGCGACGCTGTTCGACAGTGTCATCGTCGCGTAGCCGCCGTCGGAGTACTGCCACTCGACCATCCCACCGGCCGAGACGCCGTCGCCGAGGCCGTTGACGATCGGCTCCCAATCGAAGTCGACGCGCGCGGCACCCGTGATGGAGCGGACGAACTCCTCGATCTCGAGGCGCACCTCCACGAGGCCGTCGCCCTGATCCTTCTCCGCGAGCTCGGCGGCCTGGGATTCCTCGACCTCCTGCGCGCGCGTCGCGTACTGCGACACGTACGCTGAGACATTCTCTTCGCTCGTGGCGGCGAGGCGCGCCGCGGCATGCATGCGGATCCGCGCGACGCTCTCGGCGGAGATGTTCTCCTCCTCGAGTCGGTCGGCCGTCTCCGTGATCGTCTCCCGTAACGAGGTGGTCGTCTGCTCGAGCCGCGGCACGGCATCCGCCAGCGCCTCCGCCGCCGCGGCGAATGCCGCCGCACCGTCCTCGTACGCCTCTGCCGCGTCCCGCGCCCGATCCGTCGCTTCGCGGAGCGCTTCGATGTCTTCTGGCGCTTCCGTCGCTTCGGCGGCGGGCGCGTCGTCGCTGTCCGGAATGCCCTGCTCGATCTCGGCGACCTCGTCCACGAGCTGGACGACCTCTTCCCACAGCGCCTCATCGAGGTAGGGCTTCACCTCGTCGATTGCGACGGCCTCCGCTCGCGTGACGACGTCCTCGACGGGCGCACGTTCTTCGTCCAAGGCCGCGCTCGCCTCATCCCACTCGACACGGGCGTCGTCCCGCGCGGCGATGGCGTCGGCGTACGCGGCTTCGGCGTCGCGGTGTGCGATCAGCGGCGGCACGACGAACGCCGCGACGATCGCGAGCGCCACGAACGCCGACACCCCCGCGAGGATCCACGGGAGGCGGCGACGGCGCGGACGCGGCGAGACCTGTGTCGTCATCGGCCGTCCTCTGCCCGCGCCTGACGCCGGCGCGATCCGAGGTCGATGAAGGCGATGACGAGCGACGCCGTCACGAACAGCGCCGCCGCGAGCAACCCGTTGCTGAACGCGTCGTTGAAGACCGTCTCGTGCGGACGCGTGCCCTCTTCGAGGTACACGGTCGAGTAAAACAGCGACAGGGCGATTGCGGCGCCGATGGCGTTGCCGACGCGCTGGGCGAGTTGGCCGACGGATCCGGCGAGGCCGCCCTCCGAGCGCGGGATCTCCGCGAGCGTCAACGTCTGGTTCGGCGAGATGACGATGCCCCCACCGACGCCTCCGATGACCATGATGCCGGCCATGACCCACGGCGTCGCGTCATCGCTCGCGAAACGCGCGACGAGGACGAGCGCCACGATGGAGGCGAGCACGATGAGGAGCCCGACGATCACCAGTGCCCTGCCGAACCGCGCGACGAGGCGTCCGCTGTACCAGGACGAGGCCGCGCTGAGCAGGGCGAAGCCGATCGTCACGACGCCGGCGACGAGGGCCGAGTGTCCGAGCCCTGTCTGCAGATACAGCGCCATCAGCAGGAAGATCGACGGCATCGCCGCGAAGTAGAACGCTTGGAGCATCGTGCCGTTGCGCCACGAGGTGATGCGGAAGAGTCGCAGGGGAACGAGCGGCGGACGTCCGCTGCGCGCATAGTGGCGCTCCCATGCGACGAACCCGGCCGCGAACAGCACGGCGGGCACGAGCAGCCACCAGCGCAGCGCGACGTCATCGGGCGACCCGGTCGTCAGGAGGAACGGGATCATGAGCGTCACGACGACCACCGCGAAGATCGCGAGGCCGACCGGATCCAGCGAGAGCCGTTCGCCCGAGGGGCGCCTCACCTCGGGAAGGACGCGCACCATGACCGCGATGACGATCACGCCGAGCGGGACGTTCATCCCGAAGATCCATCGCCACCCATCGGTCTCGCCGCCGAGCGCGATCACCAGTCCCCCGAGCGTCGGCCCGAGCGCCGTCGACAGCCCCACGATCGCGCCGAAGATGCCGAATGCTCGCGCGCGCTCGGTGCCGGTGAAGAGCTGTTGGATCGTACCCATGACCTGCGGCATCTGCACGCCAGCCGCGACTCCCTGCAGGAAACGCGCCACGACGAGCACCCAGATGTTCGGCGCGAGTGCGCCGAGGCCGCTCGCGAGCGTGAAGCCGGCCAGTCCGCCGATCATGAGCGTGCGCCGCGACCGCTGGTCGCCGATGCGCCCCGCGGGGACGAGCACGAGCCCGAACGCGAGGATGTAGCCGGACACGACCAGCTGCAGCTCCGTGGATCCGCCGCCGAGCGCGCTCTCGATGGACGCGAGCCCGACGTTGACCTTGGAGATGTCCATGATCGTCAGGGCT
>JAJYSF010000304.1 GCA_021793715.1 Actinomycetes bacterium | reverse complement strand
CTACACGGCGCTGCTCGCCTCTCTGGCCGACGGCGAGCCCGAGGTCGCCTACCTGTTGCACAGCAACCTCGATCAAGAGGTGCGTGTGAGCGACGCACTCGCCGGTTGCCTGAGGAAGCGCGCGCACTGATGCGCGGATCGATCGAGCCGATGAGCCGGGCGGAGCGCGCGTCGGCGGATGAAAGCAGGGATGACACGTGACGAACCCGAGGAAGACGCGCGGACAGCCGTTCCTGATGACGCCCGCACCGTCGATGGCCATCTGCTCCTCACTCGACGATCTCGCACGCCTGGTGCGGGCGCTCGCTCCGCTCTACGTGCGCTACAGCAGAGGACCCGAGATCGACGCAAGCGAGCAGAGCAAGGACGGGGAGAGCGGCCTGGCGCTTCCCGGCCTCTCGGTGAACCCGCTGTCACCGGAGAGCTGGTGGACGCGTCCATTGCAGCACTGGCTCGCTCGCCAACTCATGCAGTACCGGCATCTTCAGACCCGCGGCGGCAGCGAGTTCGCGTGGGTGCTCGCCGGGGACGAGGTGGCGCGTGGCCCCGATTGCGAGCCGTTGCTGGCCGGGGTCGTGCCGATCGCGGATGTGACGCTAGAGCTCCTGGACGAGGCCGACGAGGTGTACGCCGCGGTCTTCGATCGCGGCGCGCTTCCGGCAGATGACGGCGGAGACGCCGAGGACTGACGGACGGCCCTCGCGCGACGATCACCGACTGCTTCCCGATACGCGGATCGCCACGCCGTTATCGACTTGTGACTGTCGGGGAATACTGACATGGTGAACCCGTGCCCCGAAGCTCGCGGCACGCGGATTCTGGGGCACCGCCACGAACGCCGATGGAAGGCACACATGGGCAAGTTCATTTATGACGGATCGACGAAGGTCGACATCGAGGACCGCGCACTCGCACACGTACAGGTCGTTGTGGGGACGAAGCTGAGACGAGGCGAGGCCTTCTACTTCACGTGGCGTGAGGATGCCAGCGTGGGTGACGGACGAACGAGTGTGTGGCTCCACGAGTCGATTCCCGTCGTCTATCGTTTCTCGGGAAGCAGGCGGCCGGAGCTGAACACCGCCTGGCTCGACGCGCTGGCCTACACGGCAAACTCCTCCGCGGGGCTGCACGTTGTTCCGGAGCCCGCTGAGGGGTCGACGCCGCCCGCTGGCGTAATGTCTGAATGAACGTGCCGATCGTCGGCGCGGCGTCGAACGAGAGGACGCCGTCATGGGCCAGTTGATTTATGGAAGTCCCGGGCGAGCGATCGAGATCGATGACGACGCGCTCGCGCACCTCAAGCTCGTCGCGACGACCAAGCTCCGGCGTGGGGAGAGCTTTACGTTCTCGTGGGTCAATCCGGCCGGAGAAGGCCCGGGCCGCAGCACGATTTGGCTGCACCCCGCGATTCCGTTGACTTTCGAATTCGACGACGCGCAGCCAGCGAAACTCAGTGCTCAGTGGTTGGAGGAGCTCGCGCAGTCGTCGCACTCGACGGGCGGGATCCGTATGGACCTCTCTCAGGTCCCGCCTCGTGACTCGAGCTCCTAGCTGTCGCTCTGCCACCGGCCGGGGTGACCGTCACAGGTGCTTGCCGCCCGTGACACCCAGGACGACGCCCGAAACGTACGACGCGTCCTCGGACGCAAGATAGACGTAGGCGCCAGCGAGCTCGGCCGGCTGTCCTGCGCGGCCGAGCGGCGTGTCCTGTCCGAACTTCGGCAGCTTGTCCGGCCAACCCGTCGCGGGGATCAGCGGTGTCCAGATCGGGCCGGGGGCGACGCCGTTTACGCGGACGCCCTTCGGGCCCTGCTGCTCGGCGAGCGCCTGCACGAAGGCGACGAGCGCGGCCTTCGTCATCGCGTAGTCGAGCAGGCCGGGAGACGGCGAGAACCCCTGGATGGACGTCGTGACGATCACGGAGCTTCCGGCGGGCATCACGGGCAACGCCTCGCGCACCATCCAGAACGGGGCGTAGAGATTGGTGCGCATCACACGCTCGAACTCCTCCGTTGAGATGTCGGCATCTTCGTCCCGCTGCTTCTGATAGGCGGCGTTCAGGACGAGGAGGTCGAGACCGCCCAGGCGATCGACTGCCGTGGCGACCGTCTTCCGCGCGACCGTCTCATCGCTGATGTCTCCCGGGAGGAGCACGCAGTGGCGGCCGGCGGCTTGGACGAGGCTTGCGGTCGCCTTGGCGTCCTCCTGTTCCTCGGGAAGGTGTGCGATCGCGACATCGGCACCCTCGCGTGCGTATGCGATCGCGACCGCCCGTCCGATCCCCGAATCGCCGCCGGTGATGAGGGCGCGCCTGCCGGTGAGCCGGCCGGAACCCCGGTACGACTCCTCACCGTGGTCGGGAGCGGGGTCCGTCTCCTCGATGTGTCCGGGCTGGGATCCATCGTCCTTCGGAAACGCGTCGGGGCGGTACTTGGTCCTGGGGTCAGTGAGATGTGCGCTCATGCGGGCAGGTTACGACCGGCTCGGCTCAGTGCGAGGGGCCTTGACATCACAGGCGATTCCGTGCCCACGGCGCGGGAGGTCGCATCGACCAGGGCGCCGGTCGATGGCGCGCTCTGGCGCACAGCACCGGAGCGACGGCGCGCGCGGATCAACGCTGCGACGCCGCCGCTCCGAAGGTACTCGCTGGCGGCCGCCACGCCGACCTGCACGGCTTCGAGCGTCGTCGCTCGAGCGCATCGCGGATACGAGGGTGCGCCGCGATTCCGCGGCCGTAGT
>JAJYSF010000303.1 GCA_021793715.1 Actinomycetes bacterium | reverse complement strand
GTCGCCGCCCATGCGATGTACGCGCGCCTGCGCGAGGAGTGCCCCGTCGCGTACACCTCGGCGTACGGCGGCTTCTACGCCCTCACCCGCTACGAGGACGTGAAGGCGGCGGCCATGGATCCGCAGACCTTCATCTCGTCCGTGCGCGCGGTGGTCCCGAGCGACCCCCGCGGCCTGCGCCGCCCCCCGCTCAACTTCGACGCCCCCGCGCACACCCCGTTCCGCCGCGCCCTCGAGCGCACGCTGCA
The DNA here is from genome assembly GCA_021793715.1 of Actinomycetes bacterium. The sequence goes on along the minus strand of JAJYSF010000303.1, from coordinate 2,497 downwards.
GCGAACGCGCCTCGCGCGCCTCGAGCCGGCCCTGCGGGAGCACGCGCGCCGCGCGCTCGCCCCGCTCCTCGAGGCCGGCGAAGGCGATATCGCCACGGGGTTCGGCGTCGAGTTCCCCGCATGGGTGACGACGGAGTGGTTGAACCTCGAACCGCACATCGCGCCCCACCTCGCCAAGACATCGTTCGCGTGGATTACGGCCTGGCGGGAGCAAGACGGCGAGACCACCACCGTGATGAGCGAGAGGATGTACGACATCGCTCGCGACCTCGTGCGTCGCCGCCGCGAGCAGGCGCTCCCGGTTGAAGAGGATCCGGCCAGCTCTCTGCTCGCCGAGCGCGTCGACGGTGAGCCACTCTCGGAAGAGCACCTCGTCGGCTGCCTGCGCCAGAGCCTCGTCGTCGGCATGGTCGCGCCGCCGATCCTGCTCGGATCCACACTGCGCCACCTTTCGAACGACACCGATCTGCAGGATCGACTGCGGGCCGAGCCCGATCTCATCCCAGCCGCGGTCGAGGAGTTCCTCCGCCTCTACGCCCCGTATCGCGGATTCGCGCGCACCGCATCGACGCCGACGACGGTGCGCGACCGCGAGATCCCCGTCGGCGTCCCCGTCACGCTGCCGTACGCGGCCGCCAACAGGGACCCGCGCGTCTTCGAGGATCCCGACACGTTCGTCCTCGGACGCGAGAACGTCGCCCAGCACCTCGGCTTCGGACGCGGACCGCACCGCTGTGTGGGCTCGCCGCTCGCCCGCATGGCGATCCGCATCGCGCTCGAGGAGCTGCTCGCCGGCACCGCCGGCTTCGCGACGCACGGCCCGTACACCTATGCGCGGATGCCGGAGGTCGGCCTGACGTCCGTTCCGGTCACCGTCCGCGCGAGCCGCTCGGCGATCGAAGAAGGAAGCAACGTATGACGAACATCGACACCCCGGTGCACGGCGCGCGCCGCGCCGATCACGATTTCGATCCGGTGCGGGACGGCGAGACCTTCACGAGCGCGCACGAGGAGTTCCGCTCACTGCGCGAGACGCACGGTGGTCTCTCCCGGTCGCAGGAGTACGGCGGGTTCTGGGCGGCGGTCGGATACGACGAGGTGCTGAGCGTCATCACCGACATCGAGCGCTTCACGACCCGCAAGCAGAACGCGATCCCGAAGTTCGCGTTCACGGGCGTGCGCCCGCCGCTGCACCTGGATCCGCCGGAGCACACCGAATACCGACGCGTCATCAACCGCTTCTTCACGCCGCCGCGCATGCGAGCGCTCGAACCCGCCGTCCGAGCAGCGTCGACGACGCTGCTCGACGAGCTCGTCGCCGAACGATGGGTGGACGTCTGCAAGCAGTACGCGCACCGGTTCCCCGCCTACGTCTTCGCCGAGTTCTTCAATCTCGACGTCGCCACGAGCGAGCTCATCAAAAGCGTGAGCGGAACGTACGTCGACGCGATCCAGGTGCTCGACCATGAGACCGTCAAGTCGCTGAGTGGCCGCCTGTACGAGATCGCCCAGGGGATCATCGATGAGCGCGTGGCGGGCGACTACGACCCGGAAGAGGACCTCACGGCGGGACTTCTGGCGGCCGAACACAACGGCGAGCCGCTGCCGGCGGACATGATCCTCGGTTGTGTACGGCAACTGATCGTGACCGGTATGGTCGCGCCGAGCGTGTTCACGGGCAACATGTTCGTCCACCTCGCACGCGACCCCGAGCTGCAGTCGCAGCTGCGGGCGGATCCGTCACTCATCCCGGCCGCCGTTGAGGAGATGCTCCGGCTCTACTCGCCCTATCGCGGCATGGCGAGGACGGCGCGGGAAGACACCGAGCTCGGGGGCGTCGCACTGAAGAAGGACGACCCGATCGCGCTCGTGTACACGTCGGCGAACCGCGACGAGAAGGTGTTCCCCGATGGGGAGCGCTTCATCCTCGACCGCCCGAACATCACGAAGCACATCGCATTCGGCCGCGGCACGCACAGCTGCCCCGGTGCCCCGCTCGCGCGCATGATGATGCGCATCACGCTGGAGGAGGCGCTCGCGCGCACGTCGTCGTGGAACCTCACCGACGAGCCGGAGATGGCGATCTGGGCCGAGTGGGGCACACGTTCGGTGCCGCTCGACTTCGTCCGAGCGTAGGGCGTCGCCGGCCGACGCGCAGGACGACCGGCGACGCGCTGTCTACAGCCCGAACAGCTCGTTGATCTGCTCGGCGACGCCGTCGTCGACCGGTCCGGGCCGGTGCCAGCCCGAGACGCGCTCGGTGTCGTAGAGGGAGATCGCGCCCGACTGTTCGGCCAGGTACGCGTTTCCCTCCTCGCTGAGGATGTAGTGCGCGAAGAGCTTGGCGGCATTCGGGTGAGGCGAATCCGCGGAGAGGCCGAGTGCGATCTCCGGGCCCGTCGTCGGCAGGAGCGGCACCGACTCGACCGGCGCGCCCTCCGCCTTGAGGTTCTCGACGATCGCACGGACCCCGGGGTGAGCCAGCACGCCCTCGCCC
>JAJYSF010000302.1 GCA_021793715.1 Actinomycetes bacterium | reverse complement strand
TCGATTCTTCTGGGAACCTCGTCGGCTTCGGCACGTATCCGGCGTACAGCTACAACGAACGCGCGATGATGTCGCTCGGATCGATCGACGAGCGGCTGGCGGAGCCCGGCACCGAGCTCACGCTCGTCTGGGGCGAGGACGGCGGCGGCAGCCGCAGCGGCGGGCGGGTCGAGCCGCACGAGCAGGTCCGGATCCGCGTGACCGTTGCGCCGACTCCGATCGGGGATGTTGCCCGGGAGTATCGTGCGCGGTCGAACGCGGAGCTGACCGTCACGGGGTGACGGGCGACATACGCGTGAGTTGCCTGCGAGGACCGGGGTACCGACTCGATCGTCACGCCATACTCCGCGGCGGCCGCGACCCCGCCGAACGGAGTCGCCCGATCCCGCACTCTCGATCGATTCACACTGTCCGCGTCGCTCCGGGCCGACGCCCTACCGTCCGATGATCGCGGCGATCCCATCGGCGGCTGTTTCTGCCGCTTCGGGCGGCAAGTGACCGGCGACGATGAGCTGAGCAAGCCCGTGCATGAACGCCCAGAGCCCCGCCTCGGCGCTCGCGCGTGCGTTCGCGTCGAGATCCGGGCCGACTGCGCGTACGACCTCCGAGAGGAGCCGTTCGTTCTCCTCGATAAGAGGAGCCATCGTGGCCGTCGGAGCGCCTGGCGTGCACACCTCCGGATCGAACACCACGTCGAAGCCCTGTGGGTGAGCGACCGCGTACTCGATGTAGGCGCGCCCGACGTCGCGTAGTCGCGTCGACGGATCGGGCGACGACGCGGCAGCACGCTGCGCATCGAGCAGGCGTGCCATGTGTCGTTCCGCGAGCGCCTTCAACAGCGCGGTGCGGTCGGTGAAGTGGTGGTACGGCGCGTTATGGCTGACATCCGCTCGCCGCGCGACTTCACGCAGGCTGAGCGAGGCGGACCCGCCCTCGACGAGCATCGCGTCGGCCGCGTCGAGCAACGCGGAGCGGAGATTGCCGTGGTGGTAACTCGCCGCCGATCTTGACATGCGCAAGATGTTAGTCGATCCTGTCAGTGTCCAGATATTAGACACTGTCAAGATCACTCAAGGAGACCCTATGTCTGCGCTCGTCATCGACGGCCACCCGAACCCCGATTCGCTCACGTCGGCACTCGCGCGTCGCTACGCGGACGAGCACGGTGATGCCCGCCTGTTCCCGCTACGCGACCTCGACTTCGACCCGATCAACCACTACGGCTATCGCGGCGAGCAGCCCCTCGAACACGACCTCGCGGACGCACTCGACGCTGTCTTCGCCGCCGACCACATCGCTGTCGCCACCCCGACATGGTGGGCATCGACACCGGCGCTGCTGAAGGGGTTCTTCGACCGCATCCTCCTGCCAAAGGTCACCTATCGGTACCGATCCAGCGGGTTGCCCGAGGGCCTATTGAAGGGGCGAACCGGCCGCGTCATCATCACGAGCGACAGCCCGCGATGGCTCCTCCCACTCACGGGCGACACCGCGGCACAGCAGGTCAGCGCACACACTTTGCGTTTCTGTGGGATCCGTCCCGTGCGCGTGATGAGGCTCACGAACGTGCGAAGCACGAGCGAGGCAAAGCGCCGCGACTGGCTCGATCGCGTCGCGCGGGCGGCCGTACGCGACCGCGGATCCGTGCGGGCTGCGGATCCGGTGGGGGTGGGGTGAGCTGGCCCAAATAGTGACGATCGGGGCCGGCCTCGCGGCCGTCCTTGCCTTCCCTGCCTGGCTCGTCGGATCCGCCGCCATGACCACCGCGCGTCACTCTTCGTGATGCTGCCGACGACAGGCCCGGCGCAAGCCGTTGCTCGCGTCCACTCCCCATACGGCCGGTTCATCACCTTGGTTACGACAGCGACGATCGACCGGGAAGGAGATGGCGAACTCCCGTTAAGGGTCCGACGTCTCGCGATCGAACGTGCCTCGTTCGATCGCGGCTTCCATCCATTCAAAGTGCCCGTCAACGGCGTGCATCGCCCGACCGGGATCGCCATCGCGCACGGCCTGGTAAATCTCGACGTGTAATCCGTAGAGGTGGTCACGCTCTGTTATCGGCACTTCTCGGACGGTCGCGACGAGGATGTCCCGTAAGACGTCACCGAAGAACTGCAGACCCGGCACCCCGGATGCTCGGATCAGTGCATCGTGGAATGCCCGGTCCGCTTCCCGAAATCCGTGATCGTCCACACTGTTCATCATGCCGTCCAATGCAACAGCCATGCGCGCCACGTTGATGTGGTCGCCGCGCTTTGCAGCCTGCCGAGCGGCCTCCCGTTCGAGCGCCACCCGCACGGGCATCATCGACCCGGGATCGAGGTTGTTGGCCATCATCCCCATCGCGAGAGTATCTCCGGTCATCGGCGAGGATAGCCCGCGCAAGTATGTGCCGGAGCCCGAGCGGCGTTCAACGACACCGATCGCCTCAAGCCGCATGAGCCGGTCCCGCAGTGCCGTCCGGCTCACGCCGAGCATCTCTGCGAGCACACGTTCACTCTGCAGCCTCTCGCCACTATCCAGCGTGGACAGATGCTGCACAAGCCGACTCACCAGATCGTCCGAGAACGGAATGTTCCCGGCTCGGCCGCGCGGTGCCGCTCCGCCACTCATCATCCGGCCTCTCTCTTACGGACCCTGACCCTGCCCGACGCTTCAAACATCCGCGTAGTCGGCGAACAGCGCGTCATCATTCATCACGCTACCGAACAGCTCCTCGTCCGTCGGGATCCGGGTCCAGGATT
>JAJYSF010000301.1 GCA_021793715.1 Actinomycetes bacterium | reverse complement strand
GGGGGCGATCACGATACGCCGTGCTGTCGTCATGGCTCCATCCTGCCCGATCCCGCGGCCACGCTCGATCCGCTATCGCTCGAGCGGCACCTCGATGAGCTGCGGCCCGGAGATCGCCGCCGTCAGCGCGACATCGAGCTCGGAGCGCGTCTCCGCGCGCACATACTCCCAGCCGTACGCCGCGGCGAGTGGCGCGAAGTCGACCGACGGCGGGGTGAGCAGCACGCGGGTCATCGACGCGGGATCCGCGACGCCCGCGACCTCGAGCCCGTCGAAGATCGTGCCGCCGCGGTCGTTGCCGACGATCACCTGGATCCGCGGCCGCGGCTCGCCCTCCGCGAACAGGAGCGATCCGATGTCGTGCAAGAGCGCGAGATCACCGAGGAGGACGCGCGTGACGCCCGCCGCCCCGTCCTGCTGACTCGCCAGGGCGATGCCGAGGCCCGTCGCGACCGTGCCGTCGATACCCGCCAGGCCGCGGTTCGCGTGCACGGGCACCTTCTTGCCGCGCAGCACGTCGTCCGCGACCCGAACGAGGCGACTCGACCCGAACAGGAGGCGGTCGTGCGGCCACGTCGCGCGCCAGACGCCCGCCACGAGCTGCGCGCGATCGAGCGGTGTGCGCACGGCCTCGAGCTCTGCTCGGACCGCACCGAGCCGGGTCTTCGGATCCGTCGACGCGAGTCCGGCAGAATCCGGCGCGGGCGGCTCGAGGTCGATCGCATGCTGGCGCCCGTGGACCCGCCACGCGTGCAGCCATGCCTCGTCGACCTCACCGGGCGCGATCTGCACAGCGTGCGCGACGCGCGTGGATCCGTTCAGGTCGAGAGCTTCGCCCGCTCCGGCGAGGGCGATGATGTCGAGGTCGTCGCGGGCGAGCAGACGAGCCGTCTCGCGCTGCAGCGTGGGATGGCCCACGACGATGACCCGTTCGACGCGCCCACCGAGGTGCGGATCGGCGAGCGCCGCGCGGTAGCCGGCCACAGCGAGAGCGCCGTATCGCGACCCGCTGACGATCTCGGCGACAAGCGGCCATCCGCCCTGGTGAGCGAGGATCTCGGCATCGTCGCCCGCATCGGCCCCGGCCACCACGATCGTGCGCGGGCCGCGGTCGAGCACGGTGGGGCGGGGCGGATCCGGTAGCATCGCCCGCGCCTGCGCGATGACGGCATCGGCGTCGCGCGCGCGCCCGCTACGGAACCATTCCGGAAGCTCGCCGGCGAGCGGTTCACGGAAGGGCAGATCGAGATGGGCGACGCCCTGCACCGATTCGCCCGCCGCGGCGACGAACACGCGCGCCGCGAGCTCGTGCGCCGGCCAGGCGGATCCGTCGGGCACGGGAGCGTCGATCGCGAGGCGGGCGAAGGAAGAGAACAGGGACGGCTGATCCGTCGTCTGGTTGGCACCGACGCCGCGCAGCTCGGGCGGTCGGTCGGCCGTGAGCAGCAGCAGCGGGATCCCGGAATGGTGTGCCTCGAGTGCGGCCGGCAGCAGGTTGGCGGCCGCGGTCCCGGATGTGCAGATGACCGCGGCGGGCACGCGCGTTTCGCGGCCGATGCCTAGCGCCGTGAATCCTGCCGAACGCTCGTCGATGCGCACGTGCAGGCGAACGCGTTCCGTCCGTTCGAGATCCGCTGCGGCGAGCGCGAGCGCTTGCGATCGCGAGCCGGGGCTCACGACGATGTGCCGTACCCCCAGCGTGACGAGGGCGTCCAGCAGCGCGCACGCGGCCTCGGTCGCGGGCGAGGATCCGTCAGGCGCGCTCATCTCGTGGGCCGTCTCCGTGGTCCTCGTCGGAATCGGCTTCCCCTTCATCGGACGCCTCGTCGTCGCCGACGCTCGGCGACCCGAAGGCCTCCTCGGCGTCGAGCATGGCGAGCTCCTCCTCCAGGCGACGGATGCGCTCATCGGAGGCGGTGAAGCGAGGGTCGTCATCCGGCGCGACCGGCTGTCCCCCGGCCGGTTGCGGCTGCGTATCGCGCGAGCGGCCGATGACCCACCACAGGATGCCGCCGATCACCGGAACCAGCGTGATGAGGATCCAGACCCGCTTCGAGGCGCCACGATGCCGCGTCGGCGGCTGGATGGCGCAGTCAACGATGCTGAACACCCAGAACGCCAGGGCAACGAGTGCCAGAGGAATAAGGAGTCGACCCACGAGACCAGTCTATTGCCGAGCAGATCGGCGGGACCTGACTACTCCGACGATTCGATGCGGCTGAACTTCGGCGGTTCGTCGCCCGTCGGCGATTCGACGGTCTCGGCGGAGTCGTCCTCCCCCGTGAGGCGCGCCACCGCGGCCTCGAACTGACGAGAGAGGGCCTCGGCGGCGGCGTCCCCATCCCCCGCTGCGATCGCATCGACGAGTTCGCGGTAGGTCGGCGACACCGACCGGCGCACGTGGAAGCCGTCCTCGGCGCTCAGGCTCGCCACGCGGGTCTCCGCTAAGAGCGTCTCGATGCGCGCCGAGAGCCGACGGCTGCCGACGAGATCGACGAGCTGACGGTGGAAGGCGAGGTCGGCGTCACCGATCGGCATCGCCGCATCGGCCGCGCTCACGGCAACGAGCCGAGCGAGACACGCCTCGAGTTCGGCGATCTGGGTCGGCTCCGGGCGCTGAGCGAGGCGCCGCGCCGCGTGCGATTCGAGCGCGAGACGCGACTCGTAGAGGTCGGGCACTTCTGCCGACGGGATCCGCCGGACGCGCATGCCGCGCCCGGGCACGGACACGAGCAGCCCCTCCTGCACGAGACGC
>JAJYSF010000300.1 GCA_021793715.1 Actinomycetes bacterium | reverse complement strand
CAGCACGCGAGAGCGCACGGATGTCACGAGCTGGTGCACCGTCGCATAGCTCTCCACTGCCATGAGCGCCGGAACCTCGACGGATCCGGGCGCGCTGATGCGCCCGAGATCGTTGCGCAACAGGTCCACGATCATGAGGTTCTCGGCGCGCGTCTTCGGATCCGCCGCGAGCGACCGCGCGACCTCGGCGTCGCGCGCCGGATCCACGTGGCGTCGTGCGGTGCCCTTGATCGGTTTCGTCTCCGCGCGCCCGTCGGGCGTGACCGCGAGGTACCGCTCGGGCGAGCACGACAGGATCTCGCGACCCGGCAGCCGCAGATACGCCGCGTAGGGCGCGGGGTTCGTGCGCCGCAGCGTGCGGTAGATATCGAGCGCGTCGCCGTCGAACGGGAAGCGGACCCGGTAGGTGTAGCAGGCCTCATAAGAGTCGCCCGCCTCGAGCCAGGTACGCACGTCGGCGAGATCGCGGCGGTACTGCTCCGGGGTGACGGAAGCGGCCGCGGGGCGCGTCTCCGCCATGTACGCCGTCACCGGATCCGCCCCGTGCACGCGCCGGCTCATGCCGCGGATCCGCTCCCCGGTCTCGGCGATCCAGCGCCGTGCCTCGGATGCGTCGTCGTCGAGGCCACCCGCCACGACGTGGAGGATGTTCTCGACGTGATCGATCACGATGAACCGGCTCAGGTGCGCGAGCTGCGCGTCGGGTTCCCCCGGGTCGCGCACGCGGCCGACCGCCTTCGTGCCGTAGCCGACGGATCCGACGTAGCCGCCCGCGAAGGGCAGGCCGGGGACCGGATCCGCGGCCTGCGCACCGATGCGCGCGTCGAGTTCGCGCCACAGATCGTCGCCCGCCGGCTCGCCGTCGATCGTGACACGCTGCTCGGCCGTGCGGTAGGCGAGGATGTGGTCCCGGGGGCCCTCGGGCGCCCCCATGATCGAGTACCGCCCCATGTCGTACGCCTGTTGCGCGCTGTCGAGCCACACCGCTGTGGGGGCATCACCGTAGAGTTCCGCGAACAGCGCTTCCGTCTCGACGCGATGCTCGATTCGCTCCGACCAGACCCGCCAGGCCGCATCCCCCGCCACCAAACTCGGAGATCTCACGTATTTCGGGTCATCTGCGGGAATCAGCCCGCGTTTCGTGAGATCTCCGAGTTTCGTGGGGTCGATTCCGGCCCGGTCGCCCTTCGCGCCGCCGAGCGCGAGGAAGTTCTCGATGAGGCGCCCGCCGTGGGCGGATCCGATCGACTCGGGGTGGAACTGCACGCCGTACCAGCCGCGCTCCGGCGCCTCGCCCGCCATCGGGGATCCGTCGCTCGCTCGCGCGGTGACGCGGAACGGCGCGGGCTCGGCGACGATCAGCGAGTGGTAGCGCACGGCCTCGAACCGCGTCGGCATGCCGTCGAAGAGCGCGGATCCGTCGTGGGCGATCGTCTCGATGACGCCGTGCGCGGGGCGGTCAGCGCGGTCGACGCGTCCGCCGAGCGCGACGGCCATCTCCTGGAATCCGAGGCACACACCGAGCACGGGCACGGTGGCGCGCCGCAGGATCTCCAGCCCCCGCCCCGCGTCGGCGACGCGGTGGGGGGTCCCCGGGCCCGGGCCGAGCACGATGTGCGTGTAGCGGTCGAGCATGTCGAGGTCGACGGCGTCGCTCTGCACGAGGTGCGGGCGCGCGCCCGTCGCCTGCCACAGCAGCTGTTCGATGCTGCCCGTGTACGAATCGTGGTTGTCGACGAGGAGCACGCGCGCGGGGGAGGTTCGCGGCGTCATCCGCCTATTCTCCCAATACGCGGCGGTCAATTCTGTCCCGTACCCGCGCAACACACCGACATCCAGCGCGATGCATGCGGGGTCGGCGGCGTTATGCCGTGAGAATGAGGGGATGGAGCAGCTCGACGGCACACCCGCCACGGCCGCGGATTTGCGCGCGCTCGCCTTCGCCGGCCTCGGCCACTTCACGACCGTGCGCGTGGAATCCGGCGGCGTGCGCGGCCTCGGCCTGCACCTCGCCCGGCTCGTTCACGACAGCCGCGCGCTGTTCGATGCCGAACTCGACCTCGACGTCGTGCGTGCGCGGATCCGCTCCGCGATCGCCGACGAGCCGGCGGTCGTGCTCGTCCGCGTGACGGTGTTCGACCCCGCGCTCACGCTCGAGCGTCCGGGCGCCGATGCCGCGCCGCGGATCCTCGTCTCGCCACGGCCGGCGTCGACGGGAGCGGTCGCTCCCCTCCGGCTGCGCTCCACGCGGTTCGGTCGCGAGACCCCCGAGATCAAGCACACCGGGCTGTTCGGCTCGCTCTACCAGCGCCGGCTCGCCCAGCGCGCAGGGTTCGACGACGCCGTGTTCATCGACGACGCCGGGCAGCTCTCGGAAGGGCCGACGTGGAACATCGGATTTATCCGCGGTGACGCCGTCGTGTGGGCCGATGGCGACGCGTTGCCCGGCATCACACGCGCGCTGGTCGGTGGCACCTCGGAACCCGTGTCGCTCGCACACCTGCCCCAGCTGGACGCGGCGTTCGCGACGAGCTCGGGGGTCGGGATCCGACCGATCGCGTCGATCGACGGTCACACCTGGGGGGTTGACCATCCCGTATTCGACCAGCTCCGTGCGGCGTACGCTGCCGTTCCCCTCGAGCGCCTCTGAGTCGGCTCCCGCGGCCGCACCGGAAGGCGGCGACGTGACCTTCACGCACCCGACCGAAGACCTCGAGATGACGCTCGAGGCGCAGCCCGAGACGATCATCATGGAC
>JAJYSF010000299.1 GCA_021793715.1 Actinomycetes bacterium | reverse complement strand
GCCCCACGCGGTCGGCGTCGGCAAGGCGATGCTGGCGGCGCACAGCGATGACTGGGTCCGCGAGTACTGCTCCGTTCCGCTGGTGCGCGAGACGACGCGCACGATCACGGATCCGGAGCAGCTGCTCGCCGACATCAGGGTCACGCGCACGCGCGGCTACGCGCTCGCGCGCGAGGAGATGACGCTCGGCAATATCTCGATCGCGGCGCCCCTCGGATCCGTGCCAGGACTGCCGGTCGCGGCGATCGGCGTCGTGGTGCACATCGAGCGCGCCGACGAGCGGCGCCTCGCGGCCCTCGTGCGTCAGGCCGCGCACGACCTGACGAGGGAGCTCAATTCTTCCCACTGAATGGGAATCATCTCGCGCCGACCGGGGATCGCGCGTCACGCTGGAGAACACACCCCGCTGTCGAAGGAGACGCAGATGACAGACACCCCAGGGGCGGCCGCACCGGAATCGCTGCTCGCCGCGCCGGATCAGGCCACGCAGGCCGAGATCACGAAGGAGATCCAGGATCTCCACGCGAGCTACGCCGAGCGCGTCGCCGCGGGCGAGAGCCTTCCGAAGACCGTGCGGGACTTCCCGCCGTATCGGTCGAGCATCCTCCGCCATCCGACCAAGAACCCGCGGCTCGTCGACCCCGAGACGATCGAGCTGTTCAGCCCCGCCTTCGGGCAGCGCGACGTCGCCGCGATCGAGAGCGATCTCACGCTGCAGCACACCGGCGAGCCGCAGGGCGAGCGGATGACGATCGAGGGCTACGTGAAGGACAGTTGGGGGCGCCCCGTCGCCTCCCAGCTCGTCGAGATCTGGCAGGCCAACGCCGCCGGGCGCTACATCCACCAGCGCGACCAGCACCCGGCGCCGCTGGACCCGAACTTCACGGGAGCCGGCCGCGTCGTCACCGACGCGAACGGGTACTACAAGTTCACGACGATCAAGCCGGGGCCGTACCCGTGGAAGAACCACATCAACGCGTGGCGGCCCGCGCACATCCACTTCTCGATCTTCGGGTCGGCGTTCACGCAGCGCATCGTGACGCAGTCGTACTTCCCCGGGGATCCGCTGTTCGCCCTCGACCCGATCTACAACACGATCCGAGATCAGAAGGACCGCGACCGACTGATCGCGACGTACGATCATGACCTGACGGTGCCGGAGTTCTCGATGGGCTACCGGTGGGACATCGTGGTCGACGGGCCCGATGCCACGTGGACCGAATCTGAGGAGGGGGACCACTGATGGCCGAGAAGACCCTGGAGCCCACGGCGGGCCAGACAGTCGGGCCGTTCTTCAAGTTCGGCGTCGAGTTCGACGACATGCATGAGGTGGCCTTCCCGCACAGTCCTGGCGCGATCGTCCTCGGCGGCACCCTCACAGACGGCGACGGCAATGCGATCCCCGACTCGGTCATCGAGATCTTCAGTGCTGACACTGACGGGTCCGTGCCCACCGCACGCGGCACCCTCGCACGCGACGGCCACTCGTTCACCGGCTTCGGACGCACGTTCACGAACGACGAGGGCGAGTACGAGTTCTGGACGAGGAATCCGGGCGCGACCGACGAGGGGAAGCCGCCGTTCTTCGCCGCGATCGTCTACGCGCGCGGTCTGCCGGACAAGCTGCACACCCGCATCTACCTCCCCGAAGCCGTCGAAGCGGGGCAGACGGACGCGCTCCTGTCGTCGCTCAGCGACGACGAACGCGCGACGCTCGTCGCCACGCGCACCGCAGACGGTTACCTGCGTCACGACATGCGCCTGCAGGGCGAGAACGAGACCGTGTTCATTGCCTACTGACGCGCCCTTCGACACCGGCCTGACCTCGCCTGTTTCAGCGGGGCGGGATCAGGCCGTGTCGGACGGTGCCCTTCTCGCCGCGCTCGTCGAGGCCGAGGTCGCCCTGACTCGCGCCCTCGTCGAGCGCGGTATCGCCCCCGCCACCGCGGATCCGTCCGCCTTGCGTGAGGTCGAAATCGACCCGGCCGCGCTCGCGCGCGATGCCGTCGCGGGCGGCAACCCCGTGATCCCCCTCGTGAAGGCCCTGCGCGCAGGCGCCCCGGAGTCGCTGCGGGACTGGATCCACACCGGCGCGACGAGCCAGGACATCCTCGACACCGCGCTCATGGTCGTCGCTCGCGATGCCGGGTACGCCGTGCTGAAGGACCTCGTCCGCGTGAACGAGGCGCTCGCCGCGTTCGCCGCTGCCCACCGGGGCACCGTCGCCGCCGCGCGCACGCTCACGCAGCATGCGGTGCCGACGACGATCGGGCTGCGCGCAGCGAACTGGCGTCGCGGCCTCGCCCGTGCGATCGACCGGCTGGACGACGCTCTCGCCCAGCTTCCGGCTCAGCTCGGCGGCGCGGCGGGGACCATGGCGGCCCTCGCGGAGCGCGTGCGCGCGCGCGGCTCCACGGACGATTCTGCAGAACGACGGCAGGAAACCGCGGACGGCGCCGACTCCGACGGACTGTCCCGCGAGCGACCGGACGCTCCCGTACTCGTGCAGGAGGTCCGCCGGGCGTACGCCGCAGCGATCGGCCTGCAGCACACCGACACGCCGTGGCACACGCAGCGCTGGCCGATCACCGAGCTGGGCGACGCCCTGACGCAGGCGATCGATGCGCTCGGCAAGATCGCGACCGACGTGGCGACCGCGTCGCGCACCGAGATCGGCGAGCTCTCCGAGCCCACGGGCGGCGGATCCAGCGCGATGCCCCAGAAGCAGAACCCGACCCGCAGCGTGATGGTAGATCG
>JAJYSF010000298.1 GCA_021793715.1 Actinomycetes bacterium | reverse complement strand
GATCCGGGGTGGCCGTGGTCGTCCTCGGTGCGGGAGATGCCGATCCGTTCGGCAATGCGCAGCGATGCGATGTTCTCAAGCTGGATGATTGCAGCCAGTTCCTCGCCGGGGAACCGCCGACGGGCCCCTTCGACGCACGCACCGGCCGCCTCCGTGGCGTAGCCGCGCCGTTGCATATCGCGACGCACGTCGTAGAGGCCAGCTGGCTGCGTCGCTGTCAGCGCATGATGTGCCTGGCGTGCGCGGGGCGCCCCCGCTCGAGCAGGCCGCGCAGCGCATTTCGCAGCAGTTGGGGCTCGGTGAAGATCTGGCTCGCGGTCGGGCGCAGGCTTGCGAATCCCCGGTCGGCGAGGAGGAGGTCGCGGAGTCGATCCCGCTCCTGCATCTCCCACCCGCCATGGAACTGCCGGCTGTCGCACTCAACGACGATCCACCCGTCGATCAGGAGATCGACGCGACCAACTCCAGGGATGATGACCTGCAGGGCGACATCGACGCCCAGGGTCTTCGCGATGAGACGCGCAAAGGTTTCCGGCCCAGATTCCGCGCGCCCGTCGATAAGTCGGCGTAGGTGCTGAAGGACCGTCGGGAGCTGCTCGAATACGTCGGTCAGATCCGCTTCACCGATCACCCCGCGATTCAGCGCGCTGTCCAGTGTCGCGAGCGCCGGTCGGGGCCGCTGACACCGCACGGCCTGCGCGAGTGCGCGCGGGATCGCCGCAACGGTCGAGTCCCGCTCGGTGTCGTCGTCGCGCCAATGCGTCACGACGGAATGGACGCGGTGGTTCAATCGGATCCGGCGCGACGCCGGCGACCGCAGCGCCTTTCTCGTGCGGGGAATCTGCACGTGCAGCTTGCAGTCATCATGCAGGACGAACACCCCGAGTTCGCGCATCAGAGACACGCAGTCGAGCCGGCCACCGATGCGCACCGCGCCGACGAGCGCATCGCACGCCGATCCTTCGACGTAAAAGTCACGACGCGCTCGAACCAGCTGTCCGATCTCGAGCGCACGTTCGATCCCTGCGCGACTTGTCCCCTCCGCTCGGAGCTCGGCGTATGACCAAGTGCGCAGGTGTTCCCGGGAAATCGTCATGCGGTGAGGATGCCTCCGAGTCCCACGGCCGCGATGCGGCGTTCCCGCATGATTCCGCGCCCGCTGTGGGTAATCCGGAAGATTGATGGCCTGTGGCCACGTTGACCACCTCGCAACACCCGGGCACGAAGGCGATCTCCCCTTCGAACGCATGCAGGACTACGGCAAAATCTGACAGATTCCGCCGAATCGGCCCCGAACTGCCGGTCCGGCACCACATTGCCGTAGTCCTGCTGGCGGTGTGGCCGAGACCGACCCGAGGGAATAGCTGGCGCCGGGGCACGTTATGCTTGCTGGAGAACGTGCTCCGGGGTCGGTGTGAATCCGAACCGGCGGTAAAGTCCGCGATCCCCACTGACGTGGGGTTGATCCGGTGTAATTCCGGAACCGACGGTGATGCAGGGTGACCTGCTAGTCCGGATGGGAGGCAGCACGACAGGTCCGTGTGGGCCCGTTCCGTGAACCCCGGTGTCGAGAGACCGAAGGGATCCGGACATGGCCACCGACGTCGAGATCGCCGCGATGCGTCGCGCGCTCGAGCTCGCCGCACGCGGTCGCCGCACCCGCAATCCCCAGGTCGGTGCCCTCCTCCTCTCCCCCAGCGGCGAGACGCTCGCCGAGGGCTGGCACCACGGGGCCGGAACCGCGCACGCGGAAGTCGACGCCCTCAGCCACCTCGACAGCGCGGTGGGCGCGACGGCGATCGTCACGCTCGAGCCCTGCAACCACACCGGACGCACCGGACCGTGCGCCGAGGCGCTCATCGCGGCGGGCGTCGCGCGCGTCGTCTACGCGCTTCCGGATCCGGGCACGAGGGAGGGCGGCGGGGCCGAACGCCTGCGCGCTGCCGGCGTCGACGTCGAGGCGGGCGTGCTCGGTGGTGAGGCGCGCGCGTTCCTGGATCCGTGGCTCACGGCACGCGAACTCGGCCGCCCGCACGTGACGGTCAAGTGGGCGCAGAGCCTCGACGGCCGCGCAGCGGCGGCCGATGGCACGAGCCAATGGATCACCGGGCCCGCCGCCCGCGCGGATGTGCACTGTCGCCGCGCCGCGGCGGACGCGATCGTCGTCGGCACGGGCACCGTCGTCGCCGATGATCCCGCACTCACGGCGAGGGACGCCGAGACATCCGGCCTGTTCCCCACACAGCCGGTTCCCGTCGTCATCGGCACGCGCCCGCTGCCGGCGACGGCTCGGATCCACGCGCACCCACGTACCCCGGTCGTGCACGCGACGCACGACCTCTCCGCTGTTCTCGACGACCTCTTCGATCGCGGCCTGTACCGCGTATTCGTCGAGGGCGGCCCCACACTCGCGAGCGCGTTCCTCGCCAGCGGCTTCGCCGATGAGGTGCTGGCATACATCGCGCCGACCCTCATCGGCGGCCCGCGCGCGGCGCTCACCGACATCGGCGTCACGACGATCTCCGAACAGCGACGCGTCGCGATCACGTCGGTCGACACCCTCGGCGACGACCTGCTGCTGGTCGCCCGCCCGACGAGTGCCGGCCCCGCCAGCCCCTCAGCCACAGAAGGAGAGATGAGCTGATGTTCACCGGAATCATCGAGGAGGTCGGTCGCATCGCCGCGGTCGAGCCCTCCGGCGACGGCGTGCGCCTGACGATCCATGCTCCGACGGTCGTCGACGGCGTGCGACACGGC
>JAJYSF010000297.1 GCA_021793715.1 Actinomycetes bacterium | reverse complement strand
AGACCGAATTGCCGTCGGCCCGTACGAGCCCGCCGGCCCCGAGCTTCACGCCCCCGAAGTAGCGCGTGACGACCGCGACGATGTCGGTCATTGCGCGTCGACGCAGCACCTCGAGCATCGGGATGCCGGCCGTTCCGGACGGTTCGCCGTCGTCCGAGGAACGCGCCTGGTCGCCCATCGCGCCGGTGATCATCGCGATGCAGTTGTGGCGCGCGTCCCAGAACTGCCGACGGATCTCCGCGATGAACGCGTCGGCCTCGTCGACGGATCCGACGGGTTGCAGATGGGTGATGAACCGGGATCGCTTGATCTCGATTTCGTGGTCGACGCGCCGCGCGATCGTCGCGGGATACTCGGCCATCCCTCGAGGCTACCGGCGCACTGTGACCAGGCGGGTCGGGCAGACTGGGACGGATGCCTTCCCTGCTTGCTGCCGCGCGTTCCGCGGGCGATGACGCCGATGCCCTCTACGACGCGTTCCTCGGCTGGTCGCTGGAGAGGGAGATCGAGCTGTACCCGGCGCAGGACGAGGCCGTGATGGAGCTCGTGCAGGGGAACAACGTGATCCTCGCCACCCCGACCGGAACCGGCAAGTCGCTCGTCGCGATCGCCGCGCACGCAATCGCGCTCGGCCGCGGCCAGCGCACGTACTACACCGCGCCGATCAAGGCTCTCGTAAGCGAGAAGTTCTTCGCGCTCGTCGAGACGTTCGGCGCCGAGAACGTCGGCATGGTCACGGGCGACTCGTCGGTCAACGCCGACGCTCCCATCGTGTGCTGCACGGCCGAGATCCTCGCGAACCTCGCGCTCCGCGAAGGCGCGGACGCCGACGTCGACCAGGTCGTGATGGACGAGTTCCACTACTACGGCGACCGCGATCGCGGGTGGGCGTGGCAGGTGCCGCTGCTGCTGTTATCGCGTGCCCAGTTCCTGCTGATGTCGGCGACGCTCGGCGACACGACTGCCATCGAACGCGACCTGACGGCACGGACGGGGCGCGAGACGGCCCTCGTCGCCGGA
The DNA here is from genome assembly GCA_021793715.1 of Actinomycetes bacterium. Next base: position 1,743 of record JAJYSF010000297.1, on the reverse strand, counting down.
GCCGAGCGGCCCGTCCCACTGCACTTCCGGTACGAACAGCGGCCCGCGCACGACGTGGTGGAGGATCTGCTCGCGGAACAGGAAGTGCCGGTCTACATCGTGCACTTCAGCCAGGCCGCGGCGATGGAGCGCGCGCAGGCTCTCGCGAGCATCAACGTCACGTCCCGCGCCCAGCGCGACGAGATCGCCACGGCTCTCGGCGGTTTCCGGTTCACCACGAACTTCGGCAAGACCCTCTCGCGCCTCGTGCGCGCGGGCATCGGCGTACATCACGCCGGCATGCTGCCGCGCTACCGCCGACTCGTCGAGACGCTCGCGCAGCGGGGCCTCCTACGGGTCATCTGCGGCACCGACACGCTCGGGGTTGGCATCAACGTACCGATCCGCACGGTGCTCATCACGGCGCTGTCGAAGTACGACGGGACCCGCATGCGTCGGCTCAGTGCGCGCGAGTTCCACCAGGTTGCAGGGCGAGCGGGGAGAGCCGGCTTCGACCCGTACGGCAACGTCGTCGTGCTCGCTCCCGAACACGAGATCGAGAACGCCCAGGCGATGAAGAAGGCCGGCGACGACCCCAAGAAGCGCAAGAAGGTGCAGAAGAAGCAGGCGCCGAAGGGCTTCGTCAGCTGGAGCGAGCAGACGTTCGAGAAGATCATCGAAGCGGACCCGGAGCCGCTCAGTCCGCGCATGCAGATGACGACCGCGATGCTCATCGGCGTCATCGCCCGCGGGGGAGATGTGGTCGCCAACGTTCGTGCGCTCGTCTTCGACAACCACCAGCCGCGACAGGAGCAGTACGCACTCGCGCGCCGCGCCCTCGAGCTGTTCCGTACCCTGCGCGATGCCGAACTCGTCGAGGTCACTGCAGCCGGCGAGATCCGCCTCGTCGTCGACCTGCAGCCGAACTTCGCCCTCAATCAGCCGCTGTCGCCGTTCGCGCTCGCCGCGTTCGACCTGCTCGATCCGGATGACGGCCCCGGATCGGTGGGCACGGGCGACTACGCGCTCGACGTCGTCAGCGTCGTCGAGTCGACGCTCGACGATCCGCGTCAGATCCTCGGTCAACAGGAGTTCAAGGCGCGTGGCGAGGCGGTCGGCGCGATGAAGCGCGAGGGCATCGAATACGACGAGCGCATGGAGCTGCTCGAGCAGATCACGTACCCGAAGCCCCTCGAGGAACTGCTCTCCGAGGCGTTCGAGACGTTCGCGTCATCGCAGCCCTGGGTGCGCGACTTCCAGCTGTCGCCGAAGAGCGTCGTGCGCGACATGTACGAGCGGGCGATGAGCTTCGCCCAGTTCGTGCAGTGGTATCAACTCGGACGCAGCGAGGGACTCGTGCTGCGTTATCTCTCCGACGCCTACCGCACGATCCGGCAGACGGTTCCGCCCGAGGCGCGTTCCGAGGCGCTCGAGGACATCGTCGAATGGCTCGGCGAGATGGTGCGGCAGGTCGATTCGAGCCTCGTCGATGAGTGGGAGACGCTGCTCGCCGGTCTCGACGCGCCGGAGGGGGAGGGGCCCGTTCTGCCGCCGTCGCCCGCGTCGGTCGTGCGCAATCGGCGGGCGTTCACCATCCTCGTGCGCAACGCGCTGTTCCACCGGGTGCAGCTGGCATCCCTCGAGCGGGACGCCGACCTCACCGCCCTCGACCCGGATGCCGACTGGCCCGCGGCGCTCGACGACTACTTCGACGAGCACGACGCGATCCTCGTCGGCGCGGCGGCGCGCTCGCCGCAGCTGTGC
>JAJYSF010000296.1 GCA_021793715.1 Actinomycetes bacterium | reverse complement strand
TCGTGAAGGTTGAGGAGATCGACTGATGGCTGAGAACAACGAGCGCCCCGGCGTGCTCAAGGCTCACCACCTCCGTCCGGTTCCCGGCGCCAACACCGCGAAGACCCGCAAGGGTCGCGGTGAGGGATCGAAGGGCAAGACGGCGGGTCGAGGCACGAAGGGCACGCACGCACGCAACACCGTGCGTCCCGGCTTCGAGGGTGGCCAGATGCCGCTGCACATGCGCACGCCGAAGCTGCGCGGCTTCAAGAACCCGTTCCGCACCGAGTACCAGGTTGTGAACCTGGACAAGATCGCGGAGGCGTTCCCCGAGGGTGGCGACATCACGTCGGCCGATCTCGTGGACAAGGGTCTCGTGCGCAAGAACTCGCTGGTGAAGGTCCTCGGCGACGGAGACATCTCCGTCGCGCTGAACGTCGAGGTCGACAAGGTGTCGGCCTCGGCCAAGGCCAAGATCGAAGCCGCCGGCGGTTCGATCAAGTAAGACGTCTACGGACGTCGTATACCGGGGAGGCCGGGGGCGAGGAGCTCCCGGCCTCTTTCCGTTAGTCTGGTGGATGGTGTGCGCTCCCCAGCGGTCACCGTCCATTCCTGGGAGGCAGTTTCTTGTTTAGCGCTATCGCGCGGATCTTCCGCACACCCGACCTTCGTCGGAAGATCGGCTTCACGCTCGGCATCATCGCCATCTACCGCTTCGGCGCGCACATTCCGGCGCCCGCCGTGAGCTATCCCAATGTCCAGGTGTGTATCGCGGAGACGTCGGGCGGCGGCGGACTGATGTCCATCGTCAACCTGTTCTCCGGTGGCGCGCTGCTGCAGCTGTCGATCTTCGCCCTCGGCGTGATGCCGTACATCACCGCGACGATCATCACGCAACTCCTCCGCGTCGTGATCCCGCACTTCGAGACGCTCCACAAGGAGGGTCAGCAGGGCCAGGCCAAGCTCACCCAGTACACCCGCTACCTCACGATCGCGCTTGCACTGCTGCAGTCGACGACTCTCGTGACGGTCGCCCGCACCGGTCAGCTGTTCGGCAACACCGGCATCGCGGAGTGCAACAACCTCCTCACCAACACGAGCTGGATCACCCAGATGATGATCGTCATCACGCTCACGGCCGGCACCGGTCTCGTGATGTGGATGGCGGAGCTCGTCACCGAGCGCGGCGTCGGCAACGGCATGTCGCTGTTGATCTTCACCTCGATCGCCGCGACGTTCCCCGGTGCGCTCGGCGCCATCTGGGCCGCGAACGGCTTCGAGGTCTTCCTCCTCGTCCTCGCCATCGGCGTCGTGATCATCGGCCTCGTCGTCTTCGTCGAGCAGTCGCAGCGACGGATCCCCGTGCAGTACGCGAAGCGGATGGTCGGTCGCCGCACCTACGGCGGCACGAACACGTACATCCCCATCAAGGTCAACATGGCCGGCGTGATCCCCGTGATCTTCGCCTCGTCGCTGCTGTACCTGCCGACGCTGATCGCGCAGTTCAACATGCCGGCCGACGGATCCACCCCGCCCGCCTGGGTCGTGTGGATCAACGAGTACCTCGTCACGGGTGACCACCCGCTCTACATGGCGATCTACTTCCTCCTCATCGTCGGGTTCACGTACTTCTACGTGTCGATCACGTTCAACCCGGTCGACGTCGCGGACAACATGAAGAAATACGGCGGCTTCGTGCCGGGCGTTCGCGCCGGACGGCCCACGGCCGAGTACCTCGACTTCGTGCTCACGCGCATCACGTTCCCGGGGTCGATCTACCTCGGCATCGTCGCGCTGATCCCGCTGATCGCCCTGTCGACCGTGCAGGCGAACCAGAACTTCCCGTTCGGCGGTGCGTCGATCCTCATCATCGTCGGTGTGGGTCTTGAGACCGTCAAGCAGATCGACGCGCAGCTGCAGCAGCGCCACTACGAAGGGCTTCTTCGATGACGACACGCCTCCTGATCGTCGGACCGCAGGGTTCGGGCAAGGGCACGCAGGGCGTGCGCGTGGCCGAGGCATACGGGATCCCCGTCGTCGCGACGGGCGACATCTTCCGCGCGAACATCAAGAACTCCACCGAGCTCGGCAAGAAGGTCAAGGCCATCACCGACGCCGGCAACCTCGTTCCCGACGATGTGACGGGCGAGGTCGTCAGCGACCGGCTCTCGCAGGACGACGCCGCGACGCGCGGCTTCCTGCTCGACGGCTACCCGCGCAACGCGGCTCAGGTCGCGTACCTCGACACGTTCCTGGGTGAGTCGGACGCGGCGCTCGACGCCGTCATCGTCCTCGACGTGCCGCGCGACGAATCGATCGCCCGCATCAGCGAGCGCGCGAAGATCGAGGGACGCAGCGACGACACCGAGGAGGCCGTCGCCCACCGCCTCGACATCTTCGAGCGGGAGACGGCGCCGATCATCGACACCTATGCGGCGCGCGGCATCGTCGATCGCATCGACGGCGTCGGATCCCTCGACGAGATCACCGAGCGCATCTTCGCCGCCCTCGACGCCCGCGGCCTGGCGCGCGCCTGACCCGTTTCAGGCCGTGTTCCGCCGATCGATCTACAAGAAGCCCGCTCAGCTGCGGGAGATGATCGAGCCGGGTCTCATTACGGCCGCGGCGCTCGATGCCGTTGAGGCCGCGATCCGGCCCGGCATCACGACGCTCGAGCTCGACCGCATCGCCGACGAGGCGATTCGCGCGCGCGGGGCGCACTCGAACTTCCAACTCGTCCCGGGCTATTCCCACACGGTCTGTGCCTCGGTGAACGACGAGGTCGTGC
>JAJYSF010000295.1 GCA_021793715.1 Actinomycetes bacterium | reverse complement strand
CGCTGGCGCCCTCCACCTCGACGGAGATATCGGTCGACATGCCCATCCCGGCGGCAGCCTGCACCACGAGCTCGCCCGCGTCGTCGAGGTCAGCGAGCGCCGCCTCGACGTCGGTCTTGATCTGCTCCTGGTCGGCATCGGGATCGGTCATGACCGAGAAGGTGGCGTTGTCGCCGCCGCCGAACATGCTCATCATGCCGCCCGAGCCGATCGTGACCTGCACCGTGTCGACGCCGTCGACGTCACCCAGCGACTCCTCGACGCGCTGCGCGGCCTCGTCCTTCGACTCGAGGCTCGCCGTCTCGCCCAGATCCTGCGTCACGGTCAGGGTGTTCTGCCCGGTGTCGCCGAGGAAGTTCGTCTTCATCATGGGCGCGAGCATGACGGTGCCGATCATGACGACGACCGCGATCGCAAGCGTCGACCACGAGTGCTGCAACGTCCAGGACAGGATCGGCTGGTACGCCTTCTGCAGGCGCGTCTTCGGCGCATCGGGGTGCTCGGGATCGATCCGCTCGCCGCCGTCGGTCACGAGCGCCTTGCCCGGGCGCATGAACCAGTACGCGAGCACCGGCACGATCGTGAGCGAGACGAGCAGGGAGGCGAGCATCGCGATCGTCACCGTCATGGCGAACGGCCGGAACAGCTCGCCGACCATGTCGCCCACGAACACGATGGGCAGGAACACGACGACGGTCGTGAGGGTCGACGCGGTGATGGCGCCCGCGACCTCGCGTACGGCGAGGCGGATCGCGTCGCCCTTGTCGGCGCCGGCAACGTAATGGCGCTTGATGTTCTCGATGACGACGATCGAGTCGTCGACGACGCGCCCGATCGAGATCGTCAGCGCGCCGAGCGTCAGCATGTTGAGCGAGTACCCGAACGCCTGCATGCTCGCGAACGAGATGAGGATGCTGGTCGGGATCGAGATCGCGGTCACGAGCGTCGAACGGATCGACAGCAGGAACACGAGGATCACCAGCACGGCGAAGACCAGCCCGAGCACGCCCTCGACCGCGAGCGTCTCGATCGAGTCGACGATGAACGGCGCCTGGTCGAACACGACCGTGAACTCCACGTCGGAGAGCTGCTCGTTCGCCTCGTCGAGAGCGGCGATGACGCCGTCGGAGACGTCCACGGTGTTGCCGTCGGGCAGCTTCGTGACGGAGATCGAGATCGCGTCCTGACCGTCCACGCGCGAGATCGAGGTCGTGGGGTCGTCCTCGCGTTCGACGTTCGCGACATCGGCGATCGTGTACGTCTCGGGGGTGGTGACCTCGCCGGTCTCGGGGTCGACCTGCGGCTCGGCGTTCGACACGAGCGGCAGATTTCGAATGTCGTCGACCGAACTGAGCTTAAGACCCGTCTGCACGGTGAGGGTCTCACCGTCTTCGGTGATCTCGCCGCCGGGGAAGAGATTGCCGTTCTGCTGCAGCGCGTCGGAGATCGCCTGCTGCGTGACGCCCGCCGTCTGGAGGTTCTCGGGAACCGGCGTGATCGTGATCCGCTCGCTCGCGGCGCCCGTGACGGTCGCGGATCCGACCCCGTCGATGTCTTCGATCTCGGGGATCACGATGTTCTCGAGGTCGTCCTGCGCCGTGGCCGGATCCTCGAAGCCCGACGCCGCGACCTGGATCACCGGGAACTCGTCGAGCGAGAGCGCGACGACCTGCGGATCCACCGCGTCGGGAAGCTGGCTGTCGATGCGGCTGATCGCCTGCTGCATCTTCTGCTCGCTCGTGGCCATATCGGTGCCGTAGTCGAACATGGCCTGGATGAATGCCATGTTCGACGAGCTCGTGGCGGTGGTCGACTCGAGACCGGGGACCGCCTGAATCGCCTCTTCGATCGGCGTCGCCACGTCCTCCTCGACCACGTCGGGAGAGGCGCCCGGGTAGCTCGCCGTCACGATGAGAGCCGGAAGCTCCATGGTCGGGATGAGCTCCTGCTTCAGGTTCGTGAGCGAGACGCCGCCCACGATCGCCGCACAGATCGTGATGAGCGCGATCAGCGCGCGGTTCTTCAGGCTGAGGACGGCGAGTTTCGACACAGGGTCTCTCCGGGAAAGTCGGACGCGATACAGAGGTGTATGCCCGCGTGCCAGTCTTCCACGCGGTCACTATGCATGCGCTTCGAAGTCGCGAAGTTCATCCCTGGGTATGACGGGCGTTCCTCCGAGCGGAGGAAGAAGCGCCCGAGATTCCACAAATGCACGCAAAATGCGCGTTATGGGTGCATTTGTGGAAGTCAGGGGGTGCGGGCGCGCTCGACATGACGCAAATGCACCCATAACGCGCCGGGAAGGTGCATTTTTGGAAGTTAGGACGGGTCAGACGACGGCGAGGCCAGCGGCGGCTGCCAGGCCGCAGGTGAGGAGGGTCCCGCCGGCGTTCGCGAGGGCGAGTGCGCGACGGCGGGCGCGCCAGAGCTGCGCGGTGTCGACGGAGACGGTGCTGAAAGTGGTGAAACCGCCGAGCACGCCGGTTCCGACCACTGCGACGATCTCGGATCCGGGCGCGAACGTGGCCGTGAGCGCCGCGAACGCGAAGCACCCGATGACGTTCACCAGCAGGATCGGCCACGGGGAGCGCCGCCTCTGACGGGAGAGCAGCGCGTCGGCGAGCCACCTGAGGCCCGCGCCGACTCCGCCGCCGAGCGCCACACCGAGCGCGACGATCATCCCGAGGCTCTCTGCGTGCGCGGCGGCTCGCGCCGGGCGAGCACGTGGCCAACGCCCGGGCCGAGTACCACGTCACGCACGACGCGCCACCCGGCCGGGC
>JAJYSF010000294.1 GCA_021793715.1 Actinomycetes bacterium | reverse complement strand
GGTACTCTGGCGAGCTCGCCGCGAGCCTCACGCCCGGCGAACCGTGCACCGTGTGCGGATCCACCGCTCACCCCTCGCCCGCCGAGCCGGCCGACGATCGCGTCACGGACGAAGAGATCGACCGCGCCAGTGAGACGCGCACGACCGCCGCGGGCGCCCACGACCAGGCCGTCGAGGCGAGGCAACGCGCGTACACGGAACTTCGTGCGGTGCAGGAGCGCGCCGATGGTCGCACCGTCGAGGACCTCGAGGTGGCTCTGGGAGCGGCGCGCGAGCAACGCGACGATGCCGAACGCGCGCGCGGCGAGACCGCTGAGCGCGAGAAGAAGATCGGCGAGCTCGACGCCGAGCGTGCCCGTCTCGACGCCGACCGCACGGCCGCACTCGAAGCGCGGTCGGCCGACGACAGCGAGATCGTCACGGCCGAGCAGCTCCTTGCCGCCGAGAGGGAAGCGATCGACGCGGCGCGCGGCCCGTTCGACTCGGTCGCCGCGCGCATCGAGACGGTGAAGCGCCGTGCCGCGACCGCGCGGGCCTGTGCTGACGCTGCCCGCGAGCGGGAACGCGCCGCCGCGGCCGCGGATGACGCGGCCTCGGCGCGCGACGCGGCGCTCGCCGAGGCCGAGTTCGCGTCGGCCGACGCCGCCCAGCTCGCCCGTCGGTCGGCCGACGAAATCGCGGGTCTCGAGAAGCGGGTCACCGACGCCGATGCATCGCGGGCCTCCGCCGAACGCGACCTCGCCGAGCTGACGGAGCTCGAGCTCCCCGACGAGCGCGTCGACGTCGACGCGACGGCCGCAGCGCTCGCTGCGGCGCGGAGCGTCCACGACGACGCCCTCGAGCGCGTGCAGGCGACGCGGCAGACCGCGACCGCGCTGGCGTCTGCGGCGCAGCGTGCGCACGCGGCGCTCGCACGCGTGCACGACGTGCGCGCACGTGCGAACGTCATCACGCGGCTCGCCCACACTGTCGCCGGCCGCGCGCCGAACGAGCTGCGGATGAATCTCGAGACCTTCGTGCTCGCGGCCGAGCTGGAAGAGATCGTGCAGGCGGCGAATCTACGCCTCGCCGAGATGAGCGATAACCGCTATGAGCTGCGGCATTCCGACGCGCGCGCTCACCGCAACGCCGCCTCCGGGCTCGGCATCGAGGTGTTCGACGCGTTCACGGGCCGCGCTCGGCCGCCCCACTCGCTCTCCGGCGGCGAGACGTTCCTCGCCTCGCTCGCGCTCGCGCTCGGCCTCGCTGAAGTCGTCACGAACCGCGCCGGTGGCCTGCGCCTCGACACTCTCTTCATCGACGAGGGCTTCGGCTCCCTCGATGCCGAGACGCTCGACGTCGCCATGCGCACGATCGACGACCTCCGGCAGGGCGGCCGCACGATCGGCCTGATCAGCCACGTCGAATCAATGAAGGAGCAGATCCTCACGCAGCTGCAGGTGCGGCGCGCCCGCGGTGGATGGAGTGTCGTCGACCAGCACTGATGGCACAGAGGCACGGCGCCTGATGCGCGCCGTAGACTGGAGCCATGACTAAGGGAACCATCTGGACGGTGCTCGGCGTGATCGCTTCGATCATCATCGCCATCATCCTCGTGCAGGCGTTGTTCTCGGTGATGTGGTTCCTCTTCAAGGTCGCGGTCGTCGCCGTCGTCGCGCTCGTGGTCTTCCTCGTGCTGCGCTCCGTCTTCCGCCGCCGCGAGCCCTGACTTATACCAGGCGGTAACCGGCCCCGCGCACGGTCTCGATGCGGTCCGAGCCGAGCTTCTGGCGCAGATACCCGATGTAGACGTCGGCGACGTTCGATCCCGGATCGAAGTCGTACCCCCACACCCGGCTCAGCAGCTGCTCGCGGCTCAGCACCATCCCCGCGTGCCGGATGAGCTCCTCTGCCAGCGCGAACTCGCGCGCCGACAACTCGACGGACGTACCGCCATCGATGGTGACGCGGCGGGCGTGCACGTCGAGCGTGAGGTCCCGGTGCCGCAGTTCAGTCGACGTGACCTGTTCGCTGGCGGGGCGCATGCGCACGCGGATCCGCGCGAGCAGCTCGTCGAATCGGAATGGCTTGCCGAGATAGTCATCCGCCCCGCCCTCGAGGCCCGCGATCGTGTCGCCGAGGTCGGTGCGCGCCGTGAGCATGATGATCGGCATCCGCGACCCCTGGCCGCGCAGCGCTTCGAGCACTTCGAACCCGGTCATGCCCGGCATGTTCACATCGAGCACGAGCAGGTCGAACTCGTCGGTCTGGGCGAGCGCGAGCGCGTCCGTGCCATTCGACGCGATGCGGGTCGCGTAGCCTGCCGCGCGCAGGCCCTTCTCGATGAACCCCGCGATCCGCGCTTCATCGTCAGCGATCAGAATCGATGCCATCGGTCACCTCCTTGTCTCCGTGCGCGTCAGGCGCGCGTCGCAGTCCGCCCGGGCCCGGAAGCGGGGGCCGCGGGGGAATTGTGCCGGGATCCGGCACATCCGGCGCGCTCACCGCAGCACTCGCCGCAGCGGGCGAGAGTGGAACCGACAGCACGAACACGGCGCCGCCGCCGCTCGCGTCGTGCACCCGCGCCGTGCCGCCGTGGGCCCGGGCGATCGCGCCCACGATATGCAGACCGAGGCCGCTTCCGGACGTCGATTCGGATCCGCGGAAGAAGCGATCGAAGACCTTCTGCTTCGCGTCTTCCGGAACGCCGGGTCCGTGATCGCGCACCCACAGTTCGAGAGCGTCGGACGTGACCCGGCTGCCGATCTCGATCTGGCCGCTACCGTGCGTCACGGCGTTCTGCACGAGC
>JAJYSF010000293.1 GCA_021793715.1 Actinomycetes bacterium | reverse complement strand
GCTCGAAGAACTCGCCTCGGGGGGCGTCTCCGATCGCGAGCGGTTCCGCGACGTACTGCTCGCCGGACGCGAACGTGTACGTGACGCCGTCGTTCGCCGTCGACTGCTCGAACAGCGGCGCGATGCGCGAGACGGGCGTGTGCTTCCAGTTGACCTCGCGGCCGGTCGGCGTGCCGAAGTCGGCCGGATCGTACGATCGCGGCCGCTCCGAGCGGGTCTGCACGGGAACGGTCACATCGTCCCGTGCCCCGACGAGTGCACGCGCCGGGTCCACGTGGCCGTGCTGATCCTGCGCCGCTGCGGGCGCCGTCGTGTCAGTCGTCATCGTCAGCCGACCGATCCTTCCATGCCCATCTCGATGAGCTTGTTGAGTTCCAGCGCGTATTCCATCGGCAGCTCGCGGGCGATCGGCTCGATGAAGCCACGCACGATCATCGACATCGCCTCGGTCTCTTCGAGGCCCCTGCTCATGAGGTAGAACAGCTGCTCTTCGCTGACCTTCGACACGGTCGCCTCGTGGCCGAGGACGACGTCGTCGACGCGGATGTCGATCGCCGGATAGGTGTCGGAGCGCGATTTCGTGTCGACGAGCAGCGCGTCACAGATCACCGAGTTGGACGAGTGATGCGCCTTCTCGTCGACGCGCACCTCGCCGCGGTAACCCGCACGTCCGCCGCCTCGTGCGATCGACTTCGAGACGATCGACGACTGCGTGTACGGCGCCATGTGGATCATCTTCGCGCCGGCATCCTGGTGCTGGCCCGGGCCTGCGAACGCCACGGACAGCGTCTCGCCCTTGGCGTGCTCGCCCACGAGGAAGATCGACGGGTACTTCATCGTGACCTTGGATCCGATGTTGCCGTCGACCCACTCCATCGTCGCGCCCTCTTCCGCGATCGCGCGCTTCGTGACGAGGTTGTAGACGTTGTTCGACCAGTTCTGGATCGTCGTGTAACGCACGCGGGCGTTCTTCTTCACGATGATCTCGACGACGGCCGAGTGCAGCGAGTCGCTCTTGTAGATCGGAGCCGTGCAGCCCTCGATGTAGTGAACGTAGCTTCCCTCGTCCGCGATGATCAGCGTGCGCTCGAACTGCCCCATGTTCTCGGTGTTGATCCGGAAGTAGGCCTGGAGCGGGATCTCGACGTGCACGCCCTTCGGCACGTAGACGAAGGATCCGCCCGACCAGACGGCGGTGTTGAGCGCGGCGAACTTGTTGTCGCCGGACGGGATGACGGTGCCGAAGTACTCCTCGAAGAACTCGGGGTGCTCGCGCAGCGCCGTGTCGGTGTCCATGAAGATGACACCCTGCTCCTCCAGGTCCTCGCGGATCTGGTGGTAGACGACCTCGGACTCGTACTGGGCGGCGACACCGGCGACGAGACGCTCGCGCTCGGCCTGCGGGATACCCAGCCGCTCGTACGTGTTCTTGATGTCGTCGGGCAGGTCCTCCCAGGACTGTGCCTGCCTCTCGGTCGTGCGCACGAAGTACTTGATGTTGTCGAAGTCGATGGCGGTGATGTCCGCACCCCACGTGGGCATCGGCTTCTTATCGAAGAGCTTGAGCGCCTTGAGACGCGTCTTGAGCATCCACTCTTCTTCGCCCTTCAGACGGGAGATGTCGCGCACAACGGCCTCACTCAGGCCGCGCTGGGCGCTCGCGCCGGCAACGTCGGAGTCATGCCAGCCGAACTCGTACACCCCCAGACTCTCGAGCTCGGGACGGTCGATCAGCACATCGGACATGTCGCCTCACACTCTCCTCGTGGACCTCGAACAGTGTCAGCTGCTCCACCGCGCCGGAGCGGACGCGGTGTGGTCGGGTCCTCATTGTTGGCGCAGATTGCGCGCCTAGACTGTTCTCGGATCACGCACGCATCGCGTACGAATCCTTCATCACTCAATTCTACAGGTTTCGCCCCGTGCCCCGCCCGTTTCGGCGTAACGCTCAGGGCAGGTACAGGAGCCGCCGCATGCCGATCTCGCCCGCACTCAGGATCTTCGCCTGGTTGTCGTTCGTCGCCGAGGTCCTGATCATCGCGACGGGTGGCGCGGTGCGGTTGACCGGATCCGGGCTCGGGTGCTCGGAATGGCCGATGTGCACGCCCGACTCGCTCGTGCCGACCGCGGAGCTCGGGATCCACGGCATCATCGAGTTCGGCAACCGCACGATGACGGGCGTCGTCGGCATTGTGGCGCTCGTCGTCCTCCTCCTCGTGCTGCACGCCACGGGCGGTCGCCGCTCGCTCGTTCCGGCCCTCGTCTTCGCGGTCGGCGGGGTCGTCGGCGCGATCGGCGCTTACCTCGGATTCACGGCGATGGGCTTCTCCGGCGCGGTCCCCCTGTCGGTCGTGCTGCTCCTCGCGGCCGTCGCCGGCGCGGTGCATTCGCTCGTCATCACGCGCGTGCGCCGCGACCTCGTGACGCTCGCCTGGATCGTGCTCGTCGGCGTGATGGCGCAGGCGGTCGTGGGCGGCAGCGCCGTGCTGACCGGGCTGAACCCGTTCATCGTCGGGTTCCACTACGCCTCGTCGCTCCTGCTCGTGTGCGTGACGGCAGCATTCCTCGTGCGCATGAACGCGACCTCGGGCCGGCGCGAGCTCGCCGTGTCGCGCGGGTACGCGATCCTCGTGCACGTCGGATCCCTCGTGCTCGCCGCGACGATCGCGTTCGGCGTGCTCACCACGGCGAACGGTCCGCACTCGGGCGACGAGTACGTGGTTCGCGACGGCTTCGACGCCACGATCCTCGCGCACGTGCACTCGTGGCCGGGCTACGCGTTGTCGGCGCTCGCGCTCGCCATC
>JAJYSF010000292.1 GCA_021793715.1 Actinomycetes bacterium | reverse complement strand
ATCTATCGAGCCCGAGACGGTTGTGGACTGGCTCGGCGGGTTGGATCCGTCGCAGCATACGCGGCGCTCGCGCGTCCTGCACGCGCGCGCACAGCTGCTGACCGGGCGCGCCGCCGACGCGATCTCGGGTCTCGAAGAGATGGTCTCCGCGGACCCGGGGGCGGTCGAGGCGCGCATCGTGCTCGCGAACGTCTTGCGAATCATGGGCGACGTGGATGAGGCCCGCGCACTCCTCGCGATCGCCGAAGAGTCGATCGACGCGGTGCTCCTCCGCGAGTACGTCGACATCCTCGCGATGCTCGACGGTCGCACGCCCGAGCGGCTGCTGTCGCGGCTCGAGACCCTGCCCGGCGCGCTGAACCGGGTCGTGGCAGCGGTGTACCGCACGATGGATCTGCTGTCGGTGGGTGATGTGCGCCACGCACGTGTCAGCTTCCGCGCGGTGGCCGAATGGGCTCGCGTGGTCAGCGGCGATGAGCTCGAGACGGTGCTGCACGCTGCCGCGTGCGCCGTGTGGGCCGCGTACATGCTCGATGAGTTCGAGACCGGCGCGCGCCTCGCGGAGCGCGGCCTCCGGCGCGCACACCGGATCGGCCAGGTCGACGTGCTTGCCAATTTCGCGACCGGATTGTCGTTCTGCCACGCGTCGCTCGGACTCCTTGACGAGGCCGACGCCGCGGGAGAGCGCGCGGTCGCCGACGCGCGCCGGTACGGCCCCGCGGAGCTCGAGAGCATGGCGCTTGCCGGTCTCATGGTCGCGGCACAGGGGCGCGCCGACCTGGAACTGCTGCGCGAACGCTTCGAACGGCTCGAGGCGGCGCCGCTGCCCGCCTTCGGATGGTGGCGACGGGCGGTGCTGACCACGCGCACGAGGGTGTCGGCGATGATCGGGCAGCCGACACCCTGCCCGGAGCTGCTCGGCGGCCCGCGCGACGCGATGGCGTCGCTTCGCTTCGCCGACGCCGCCGCCGTCGCGGCGGCGCTCGGGCAGGGGGAGACGGCAACCGCACTGATCGACGAAGGGCTCGAAATCGCGCGCGAGCAGGAGTCGCGGGGCCAGGAAGCGATGGTGTTGACCTGCCACGCTGAAATTCTCCTGCGCTCCGGGGATCCGCTTGCGGCCGGGAACCTCTTCAGGACCGCACGCGACACGTTCGACCGGCTCGAGATGCGGTTGCAGTACGGCAGGGCCCATCACGGTCTCGCGCAGGCGGAGGCGCTCTTGAGATCCCGGTCAGAGCAGCTGACGGTGCTGACAGCGCGCGAGCGGGAGATCGCCGAGCTCGTCGCCGCCGGGCTGCGGAACCGTCAGATCGCCGAGCGCCTCGTCGTGAGCCCGCGCACGCCGGAGCAGCACATCCGGAACATCATGAAGAAGCTCGGTGTGAGCAGTCGCGAGGCGATCGTGCAGATCGTCGGCGGCGGACGCTCGTCGGCCGGCTGAGGCAGCACCCGACTGCCAAGAGGGCGGTCGGCTCGCAACCGCGATCTTCGTGCAGAACTTAGTATTCCGCCGTCCTGCGCCCGCGCGTTCTCCGGCACGATCAAGGGGTTACTGCTCGATTCCGGCGTCCTGCTGCGCCTGAACCACCACCATGAGAGAGATTGTCCCTTGCGAAAAAGCACAGCTGAACGCGACAGATCGCGATTCCGGCGTATGCCGATTCTGGGCGCCCTCGGCACGGCCGGCGCGCTCGTCCTGAGCGCCATCGCCCCGACCATGGCGTACGCCGCGCCCGCTGCCCCCGCCGCCGTTGTGGCGACCGCATCGAACGGCGAGGTCGCACCGGCCGACCTCGACATCTGCCTCGACGGCTTCGACACCTGCTTCTTCGATGAGGCCGCGGCCGTCCCGGTGTGGGAGCTCGCGCGGACGGGTATCGAGTTCTCGGGTGGCGGATTCGCCCCGGGAGCGACGGTCACCGCGTCGATCGGCTCGACGACCGTCAGCGAGATGACGGCTGACGAGAACGGTTCGGTCGAGGGCTACCTCATCGCTGAGGTCGCGCCCGGCGAGCACACGGTCACGCTGAGCGCCGACGGCGAGAGCGTCTCCGACACGTTCGCGGCGGTCGACGACGGCGAATGGTGGGCCGACCACGACGCCGAACCGTACTCGTCGGCGAGCCGCTCCGTTGTCACGGTCTCGGAACTGGCCGAAGAGCCCGTCGAGTTCTTCGTCTCGGATTATCCGTACATGACACCGGTCGACGTCTACATCGGCGGTGAGTTCATCGAGACCGTGCAGCACGCGTACCACTTCACGTACGAGGTCTCTGGGGCGTACGAGCCGGGAGAACTCGTGGTGGAGTTCCAGCACCCGACGGCCACTCTCAGCGATGTCATCACTGTCGTTCCCGACGAGCGGGGGGCCTGGCCGCACGCTGGTGACTACGTCGGCACGTCGCTGCAGACGCACTCGGGCGGCATAGAACTCGACGTCGACGACGAGGGCTACGAGCCCGAGCACCGAACGCGAGCGTTCAGCTTCTCGATCGACGAGAATGGCGCCCTCGTCGACATCGCCGGCGAGTTCTGGTGGGTCTGCATCGGCGTCGAGGGTTACATCGACTCCGACTCCCACGACTTCGCCTATGACGCGGATCTGCTGACGGCAGAGCTGACCGTCGACCAGCCGTTCGAGATCAACACCGGTGACGAAGCGGTCTTCGACTACCAGTTCAACGGCGTCGTACGCTCCGACGGCACCGCTTCCGGCACGATCTATGCGGGCATGGGAGCATGCGGCTACAGCCAGCTCGACTGGACCGCCGAGCTCGACGGTGAGGTGCCGCAGCCGGAGCCGGAGCCG
>JAJYSF010000291.1 GCA_021793715.1 Actinomycetes bacterium | reverse complement strand
CCACCACGGTTCGCGCACCGTGAGCACGAACCCCACGGACTCGAGCGCGGGCGCCCAGGCCGCCTCATCGTGTGACGACGCGACGATGAGGTCCACGTCGATGACTGGCTTCGCTGGCAGTCCCGGTACCGAGGTCGAGCCCACGTGCTCCACGAGCAGTGCCCGCGCTCCGAGCGCCGAGCGCACGCGAGAGGCGATCGTTTCGAACGCGTCCGGCCACGACGGATCCGGTTCGACGATCTCTATTGGCTCGACGACTGGCGCGACGACCCAGGGAGATTCCCCCTCCGGCGGCTCGTCGTCCGAGAAGGTCACGATGTCATGTGTCGACGGCACGCGATCAGTCTGCCAGGACGTGACCGCGACCCGTTGGATCACACCCGACGCGCGATAATCGAGGCGTGCGGTCGCGCACCGGCGTCCTGTCGCGTCTCGACGTCGACGACCTCGAGCCCCGCGGATCCGATGGCCTCGCGCAGACGCTCAACCGGCCAGAAGAACGCCCTCACGACAGCGTGGTCGAACGGCGCGAGCTCGGATCCTTCGAAGAACCCGATGAGAACGGTCCCGCGCGGTCGAAGCACGCGCGCGATCTCCCGCAGGGCGGGCATGAGCCGCGACGGTTCGAGGTGGATCAGGGAATACCAGGCGAGCACGCCGCCGTACGATGCGTTGTCGGCCTCGATATCGAGCACGGATCCGAGAGAGACATCGATGCCGGGGAAGGCCGTGCGCGCGTGGACGATGAAGCGCGGTACCGGGTCGATGCCCCGCACATCGACGCCGGCGTCATGTAGGAACGCCGTCCAGTGCCCGGGCCCGCATCCGACGTCCAGCACGGGGCCGCGCACCGACGCGCCCCAGGCGGCGATTCGATCGCGATCGACGGGCGACATCGCATCGACTGACCCGAGCAGGTCCGCGTACTCGCCCGCGCGCCGCGCATAGGCGTCGCGAACGTCGTCGTCGGTGGGCATGGCTCCAGTCAAGCGCATCGCTCCGCCGACCGTCACAATGGATGGATGAATCGGCACCGCGCACTGGCCACCGGGGCCGCGTGTGCACTCGCGGTCGTCGTCCTCGCACTCCTCGTCGCGCCCACCCCCGCCGTGACGACTCCGATTGACGCGTGGTGGCAGGAGACGATGGAGGGGGCGCGTCCGGACGGAGCCGTCACCGTCGCGCGCGTGCTGAGTTACGT
Organism: Actinomycetes bacterium; assembly: GCA_021793715.1. The sequence goes on along the minus strand of JAJYSF010000291.1, from coordinate 1,629 downwards.
GGGCGGGGGATGGGTCGCCGTCTGGCTCTGCCCGATCCTCCTCGCCGTGGCCGCCCTGATCGTCCGCGGCTGGCGCACCGCGATCGTCGTGGTCGTGATGCTGCTGCTGAGCACGACGACGGTGCAGGTCGTGAAGAATCTTGTTGCACGCGAACGCCCGGACGGCATGCTCGTCGACTCCGACTTCGGATCCTTCCCCTCGGGCCACGCGGCCAACGCCGCAACGATTGCGGTCGTCCTGTGGCTGATCCTGCCGCGCGTCCTCGGGCTGATCCTCGGCGCGATCTGGGCCGTGGTCATGGCGCTCTCGCGAACCGTGCTCAGCGTGCACTGGTTGAGCGACGTCATCGGCGGCGCCCTGACGGGCGTCGCGATCGGATTGCTCGTCGCCGCCGCGTTCGGCTCCTGGTCGCGCGCACGACCTCGCGCACGGGAACCGATCCCCGCTCCCGGAGAAACCGGATGACACGCATTCGCCCATTCCAGCCCGGTGACGAACCCGCCCTCGCGGAGATCTGCGTCCGCACCGCCGATGCGGGGGCGGACGCCACGGGGATCCTTGCCGACGACCGCCTCTGGGGTGATCTCTTCGTGCTGCCGTATGTGGCACGGCACCCGGGGCTGGCGTGGGTCGTCGAGGCCGACGACCGCCGCGTCATCGGATACATCGTCGCGACGGACGACACCGACACGTTCGAACGCTGGTTCCGCGACGAGTGGTGGCCGGCGCACGCGGGCCGGTACGAAAGGACCGGCGCGCGGCAGTCCGAATTGGTGACGTCCGGCGACAAGCGCGGGCCCGGACGCATCGCCCACGCCGGTGAGTACCCCGCGCACCTGCACATCGACCTCCTGCCGGAAGCGCAAGGGGCCGGTCTCGGACGCCGCCTCATCGAAATGCTCCTCGGTGCACTGTCGCACCGTGGCGTGCCCGGGTTACATCTCGGCGTGGATCCACTCAACACCGGCGCGGCCGCGTTCTACGAACGCCTCGGGTTCGCGCGCCTGCCAACGGACGCGGGATCCGTCACGTACGCCATGCGGATCCCGGAGCACTGAGGCCGAGCTGACCTCAGCTGGAATCGTCCTGTCGCGCGTCCACTAGCGTGTCGATATGACGTTCACCGTGCGCCGCATCGAAACCGCCGACTGGCGAGAATTTCGCGAGATCCGGTTGCGCATGCTCGCCGATACGCCGATCGCGTTCGGTGAGACGCTCGCGCACGCCCGCGTGCTGGAGGATGACGAGTGGAGGGCGCGTGCGGCGCGGAACACCGAGGGCACGAATATCGGGCTCGCCGCGGTCGATGAGGTGGGGACCTGGCTCGGAGTCATGCGCGGATACGTCGACGCACGGGATGGAGCGATGCTCGTCGGTGTCTTCGTGGATCCGGCTTCGAGGGGCCACCACGAAGGCGTCGCCGACGCGCTGCTCGACGGGATCGTCGAATGGGCCGCCGCGCACGGAGACGCCTTGACGCTGCACGTGCACACCGCCAACCCCCGCGCGATCGCGTTCTACGCGCGCCGCGGATTCGTCGACACGGGGCGCACGGTGGAGTACCAGCTCCCGCCATATGGCCTCGAGAACGAGATGCGCCTCGCGATCTGAGCGCCCGAGGTCAGCGT
>JAJYSF010000290.1 GCA_021793715.1 Actinomycetes bacterium | reverse complement strand
CACCCGCACCTGACGCACGCTGCCCGGCGATGTGCGACCAGTTGTCGCCCAAGTTTCGCGAGTGTTCACCCACACGCTTCCGGCTATTCGGTTTCGGGTCGGGAACGGGCCAGGTCCGGCGCCGACGGTGGATCCGTCCCACGTCGGCGTCGCCGGCACGCACCCGTAACAATCAGGACGGAACACTCATGATCTCGACCCGTACGAAGCGCACCTCGCTCGTCGCCCTCGCGGGCGTAGGGCTCCTCGCCCTCGCCGGTTGCGCGGGAACGGCGGCCGATGAGACGGCCGACGCGGCCGGTGGCGGCGACTGGCCCGACACGCTCACGTTCGCGCAGATCCCCTCCGAGTCGGCGACGAGCATCGCCGAGGCGAACGCGCCGATCATCGACACGCTCGAGCAGGAGCTGGGCCTCACGGTCGAACTGCAGGAGGCGACGAGCTACGCAGCCGTCATCGAGGCGCTGCGCGCCGGACAGGTCGACATCGGCTCGATGGGGCCGTTCTCCTACGTCGTCGCGGCCGACAGCGGTGCTGGCGTCGTCCCCGTTGGGGCGCTCGCCGACTCGCCCGATGAGGCCGCGAGCTACCGCTCCTATGGCATCGTCCCCGCGGGCAGCGACATCACGAGCCTGGCGGACTTCGCCGGCAAGAACGTCTGCTTCGTCGACCAGACCTCGACCTCTGGCTTCCTGTTCCCCTCCGCCGGTCTGCTCGAGGAGGGCATTGACCCGACGTCGGACGTCGAGGCTGTGTTCGCCGGCGGTCACGACGCGTCGGCGCTGTCCGTCGCGGACGGCACGTGTGACGCCGGATTCGCGTTCGACACGATGGTCACTCACGAGCTGATCGGGTCGGGTCAGCTCGAGGAAGGCGCCCTTGAGGTCGTCTGGGAGTCGGAGGACATCCCGAACTCGCCGACCGTCGTGAGCGACCAGCTTCCGCAGGACCTCCAGGACGAGATCACCCGCGTCTTCCAGGAGCAGATCAACAAGCCCGCACTCGTGGAGCTGGGCATCTGCGACAGCGAGGAGGACTGCGAGCTTCCCGAGGAGAGCGCGTACGGCTTCATCGCCGTCGAAGACTCGCTGTACGACGGCATCCGCGCGGTCTGCGACATCACCGAGTCGGAGTCCTGCGTCGCCTGACGCACCCGGCCGACGGGGCGGGTGAGGAACGCTCGGAGCCTCCTCACCCGCCCTGACGACACCAGCAGGAGAGGGACGAGATGACGAACGTGGCAGAGATCCGACAGGCGATGACCGCGGGGATTCCCCATCTGACGCCGGACGAGGCCGACAGCGCAGTGCGGCTGAACGGCGTCACGAAGCAGTTCGGCCAGGTGACGGCACTCGCCGACGTGACGGTCGACTTCACGCCGGGCGCGATCAACGTGCTGCTCGGCCTGTCAGGGTCCGGCAAGTCGACGCTCCTGCGCCATATCAACGGGCTGCATCAGCCGACGGCGGGCGAGGTCGAGACTCTCGGCGTCGCCGTGCACGACGCGTCACAGCGCGACCTCCGCCGGCTCCGCACCCGCGTCGGCATGATCTTCCAGCACTTCCACCTCGTCGGATCGATGTCGGTGCTCGAGAACGTCTGCGCGGGTCGCCTCGGATCCCTGCGCGGACCGCGCGTCGGGCTGTTCAGCTATCCGCGCGCCGTCAAGGAGCAGGCGATGGCGCACCTCGCCCGCGTCGGGCTCGCCGACAAGGCGTTCCAGCGCGCCGACACGCTCTCCGGCGGACAGCAGCAGCGCGTGGCCATCGCGCGGGCGCTGATCCAGGAGCCCGTCGTCCTCCTCGCCGACGAGCCGGTCGCGAGCCTCGATCCCGTCAGCTCCGCCGGGGTGATGGATCTGCTGCGGGAGATCTCCACCGACCTCGGCCTCACCGTCATCTGCAGCCTGCACCAGGTCGAGCTCGCGATGGACGTCGGCGATCGCATCACCGGCCTTCGCGCGGGGCGCGTCGTGCTCGACCGCGCCGCGGACCGACTCAGCCGGGACGACGTGTTCGACGTCTACACGGCCGTCTCGGCCCCGGAAGCCGTCGACTCCGATCCGGCGAGGGCGTGACGATGGCGACGATCGTTCCTGTCGACGCGTCCGACACCGCGCGCGCCGGTTTCCCCGTCCCGCCGCGGCCGGCGCCCAGGGCGCGCGTCGTCGCCGTCTGGATCGTCATGCTCGGCCTGCTGGCCGCGAGCGTGTGGTCGTTCGTCGACCTGGGCATCGGTGTGAGCTCGCTCACCGCGGGATTCCAGAACGCGGCCGACTTCCTTTCGCGGATGGTGCCACTCGACTTCCCGCCAGTCGCCGAGCTCGTCTCGCTCACCCTGCAAACGCTCGCGATCGTCACCGTCGCGACCGCGCTCGCGGTCGTCCTCAGCCTCCCCGTCGCACTGTACGCGGCATCGAACACGACCCGGAACCGGGCCACCGGCGTCACGGCGCGCACGTTCATCGTGGTCATGCGCGCGATCCCCGACCTCGTGCTCGCCATCATCTTCTTCCGGTTGTTCGGCCTTGGCGCCGTTCCCGGGATCCTCGCCCTCGGACTGCACTCGATCGGCATGATCGGCAAGCTCTACGCCGACGCCATCGAGGAGCTCGACCGTGGCCCCGTCGAGGCGCTGCGCGCGGCCGGCGCGTCGCGCTGGCAGCAGATCTGGTCGGGCATCATCCCGCCGCTGATGCCGCAGATCATCGCGACGGCCCTGCACCGCTTCGACATCAACCTGCGCACGTCGGTATTGCTCGGCTACGTCGGCGTGGGGGGAATCGGCCTCGCGATGGCCGAGGCCCTCAACACCATGAACTATCAGCGCGGC
>JAJYSF010000289.1 GCA_021793715.1 Actinomycetes bacterium | reverse complement strand
TCAAGTATCGTTTCATCGATGAGGGAACCAGCTTGTCGGCGCTCGTCGAACGTGTGTTGCGCGCCGAGGTGGAGGAGGAGCGATGACCGCTGTTCAGCAGATCCTGTACGCAGACGACACCGCCGCGTGGCACGGTTTCGCGCAAGCGCTCGGCTTCGACGCCCCGTACCCGCCGACGCCGGAATGGGCCGAGTTCCACGGTCGAGGATCGTTCGCCGTCCACGCGGCATCCGAGGCGCTTCCCGCCGGCCGGGTCGACCTTCAGCTGCTGGTCGACGACCTCGACGCCGCGGAGCACGCGCTCGCCGCGTTCGATGTCTCGCGCGAAACGATGGCGGGCGTCGGCGAGATCCTCTTCGTCTCGTGCGGCATCACGGTCGGCGTCAGCGAAGGATCCATCCCTGTGCACGAACGTGCGCCACTGGTGCAGCCGATCTGGTTCGCCACCGACCTCGACGAACCGCGCCGCATCCTCGAGGCGCTCGATCTGCGCGCGTTCATCGCCGCGGACCGTGGTGGGTGGACGGAGGTCGTGTCCGACGCGGGAAACGTGGGGCTGCATCACGCCGATTCGCCGACCGTCGGGCTCTCGTTCGTCGCGGATGACCTCGACGTGCTCGCCGAACGGCTGTGCGACGCCGGGTATGACGCGGCAGTGGTCGACGAGGCCTTCGGTCGCACCGTGCGCCTGCCAAGCCCGGAGGGCGGCGACGAGGTGTGGATCAACGAGCCCCAGAGCGACCTGTACGGGTATCACCGGCTGGGGTGACGCCCGGCGCAGTCCGCAATCGCGGAGAGGCGCCGTTCCGACGGATCGGAACGCGCCTTCTCGTCCGCAGATCGGGAGAAGCTCCGCGGTTGTGGCAGTCGCGCGACGCTACCTGGCCACCACCTGTCGCTTCGACGAGACGACGCCGGTGTTGAACCCCGCGAGGTGCAGACCGCCGTGGAAGCGGGCGTGCTCGATCTTGATGCACCGGTCCATCACGACAGACAGACCCGCGTCCTCGGCGATCCGGGCCGCCTCCTCGTTCCAGGATCCGAGCTGCAGCCACAGGGCCTTCGCGCCGACGGCGACGGCCTCCTCGGCGACGCCCGGCAGATCGTCGTGGCGACGGAACACGTCCACGATGTCGGGCACGACCGGCAGGTCGGCGAGCGAGTCGTACGCCTTCTGGCCGAGGATCTCGTCCGCGCGGGGGTTGACGAAGTACACCTCGTACGGAGAACTCGACAACAGATACGTGGCGACGAAGTAGCTCGCGCGAGCCGGGTTGTTCGACGCTCCGACGATCGCGATCGACTTCGCGCGCCGCAGGATCCCGAGCCGCTCGCCAGCCCCGGGCCCCTGCCAGGCACGGTCCGCGTGAGCGGGGTCGGTTCCGGTTGCGCCCGGAAGCGATTCGGTGCGCGGGGTGAACTCACATGCGTCGCTCATCGCGTCTCTCCCGTCGCGCTGGTGAGGGCCTGATCCAGGTCCCACACGATGTCTTCTGGATCCTCGAGGCCGACGGAGATGCGGATGAGGTCGGCGGGAACGCCCGCTGCCTCGAGCTGTTCCGAAGAGAGCTGCTGGTGGGTCGTCGATCCGGGATGGATCACGAGCGTGCGCGCGTCGCCGATGTTCGCCAGGTGGCTGGCGAGCTGTAGCGACTCGATGACCTTCTCGCCGGCCTGATGCGCGGCCTCGAGCTGAGATGCCTCGGAATCGAAGGATCCGGCCGGTCGCACGCCGAACGCGAACACGGATCCCGGGCCAAGCGGGAAGTACTTCTGTGCTCGTGCGAAATGCGGGTGCTCGTCGAGTCCCGCCCACGTGACGAACGAGACGCGCGGATCCGATGCGAGCCACTCGGCGACGACGCGCGTGTTCGCGATATGCGCGTCGATGCGCTGGGGGAGCGTTTCGACGCCCTGCAACAGATTGAAAGCCGCCGTCGGGCTGAGCGCGGGGCCGATGTCGCGCAGCTGCTCGCTGCGGAGCTTGGTGAGGAAGCCGTACTCGCCGAAGTTGTCCCACCAGCGGATGCCGCCGTAGGACTCGACCGGCTCGGTCATGGTCGGGAACTTTCCGTTCCCCCAGTCGAACGTGCCCGCTTCGACGACGACGCCGCCGAGCGTGGTGCCGTGCCCGCCGAGGAACTTCGTCACGGAGTGGATGACGATGTCCGCCCCGTGCTCGATCGGACGCACAAGGTACGGCGTCGCGAGGGTGGCATCGACCACGAGCGGGACGCCGGCGTCGTGGGCGACGGCGGAGAGTCCCTCGAGGTCGGCGATCTCGCCGCCGGGGTTGCCGATCACCTCGGTGTAGACGACCTTCGTGTTCGGGCGGATCGCCTTCCGGAACTCCTCCGGATCGTCGCTCGCGACGAACGTCGTCTCGACGCCGAAGCGTCGGAGCGTCACGTCGAGCTGCGTCACCGTTCCGCCGTACAGCTGCGCCGACGCGACGACGTGGTCACCCTGGCCGACGAGCGCCGCGAACGTGATGAACTCGGCCGACATCCCGCTTGCCGTGGCGACCGCGCCGATGCCGCCCTCGAGAGACGCGAGCCGCTCCTCGAGTGCTGCGACCGTCGGATTGCCGATGCGCGAGTAGATGTTGCCGTACTTCTGCAGCGCGAAGAGGTTCGCCGCGTCCTTCGCATCGTCAAAGACGAACGACGTCGTCTGGTAGATCGGCACGGCGCGCGCGCCGGTCGCCGCATCAGGCGTGCCGCCCGCGTGCAGCGCGCGCGTGCGGAAGCCGAACTGGTGTTCGCTCATCGGGTCTCCTTCTCGCGGGTCCGGCGCACGGCTTCGCGTACGCCGTCTACGGCCCAGGGGTTC
>JAJYSF010000288.1 GCA_021793715.1 Actinomycetes bacterium | reverse complement strand
GCGACAGGAACGAGAGCAGACCGGCGGCGAGCGCGATCGGCAGCGCCAGCCAGAGGGATCCGGCCCCGACGAGCTGCTCGAGACTCACGCGGACTCTTCGAGGACGTCGCTGACAAGCGTGTCGAGAATCGACGCCCCCTCGAGCTTGCCAATGATGCGGGCAGCGACGCGGCCGTCACGGTCGAGCACGAGCGTGATGGGCGTCGACTGGAGCGGTGACTCGGCGGCGAAGGCGAGCTTCACGGATCCGGTCTCGACGTCCATGATGCTCGGGTAGGTGATGCCGTTGTCCTTCGCGAACGAGATCGCGGATTCGGGCTGGTCGTAGATGTTCACGCCGACGAACTTCACGCCGTCGTCCTTGTGGGTCTGCCAGACCTGCTCGAGGTCGGGCGCCTCGACGATGCAGGGCGGGCACTCGGCGTACCAGAAGTTCACGACGGTGACGTGCCCGGCGGTGTCGTCGCTCGACAGCTCGTCGCCGTGCTCGGTGACGCCGGCCCATTCGACGGAGTCGCCGCGTTCGTCGGCCGGGATCTCCTGCACCTGGAACTGGCCGGCGATGTATCCGGTGTTCTCCCCCGCGAGGTACTGCTCCGAGACGGGGTCGTTCGCGCATGCGGCGACCGACGCGGCCAATGCGACCGCGGCCAGCGCGGCGGCGACGCGACGGATCCGATAAGTCAGGGGCACGCCCGTAATTCTACGCGGCGTAGTAAGAGGAGGCTGAGTGCGGCCCGCCGCCTGGAGATGGGTCGCCAGAGTTTGCGGCCAGCGGGCCTCCTCCGCCACCATCTCTGGCGACCCTCACGTCTGGTACGGCGAGCGTGGAGATGGGTCGCCAAAGTTTGCAGGCCGCGGGCCGCTCGTGTTGCCATCTGTGGCGACCCTCCGTCGGCGTGGCGTCAGGTGTTCACGCGACGGCGGGCGAGGATCCTGTCGATTCCGGCCGCGATGAGGCGCCAGCCGACGATCCCGGCGAACAGCACGAGCGCGGTGACGAGGAAGAACGTCCACGCGAAGCCGCCGCCGGTGGCCACGCGGAGGATCATGCCGCAGCCGGCCGCGAAGAACCACACGGTCACACCCGCGCGGACCGGTGCGGCCGGAGCCTTCCAGGCGATCGAGACGAGCCACCCGAGCGCGGCGCCGACGGCGAATGGCCAGACGACGCGCAGCAGATCGGCGATGATCTCGCCGCTGTGGGTGGAGATGCCCGTGGTGGCGAAACCGACGATGACCGCCGCGTCGAGGAGCGCAGCGAGGGTCCACGGGAAGCGGCGCATGCTCCCAACGTACCGTCCGCACAACCACGGCCGCCGCGACTGCAAGCGGCGACGGATCCGCGGTTCACGGTGTTCGCCGGTGCCGCCCGCCGTCGTCCCATCCGGGTAGCGTGGCCGTATGCCCGCCGCGCGCCTGCACCTCGTCCGCCACGGAGAAGTCCACAATCCCCAGCGACTGCTCTACGAGCGGATCCCCGGATACGGCCTGAGCGAGGCGGGCCGCGAGATGGCGCGTGCGGCCGCCGCGCACGTGAAGTCCGAGGGGCGCACCGTCTCGCGCCTCATCTCCTCGCCGTTGCAGCGTGCCCGGGAGTCGGCCGAACCATTCGCCGAGCTGTTCGACCTCACGCCCGAACAGGACGAGCGCGTCATCGAACCGTGGAACTCGTTCGCCGGCAAGCGCATGAAGCGGGCCGTTCTGAACCCGATCAACTGGCGCCTGCTCGTCAACCCGTCGAAGCCCAGCTGGGGCGAGCCGTTCGCCGCCACCGCGGCGCGCATGGTCGAGGCCATAGAGGATGCGTGGGAGTCGACCGACTCCGGAGACGTCGTGATCGTCTCGCACCAGGCTCCGATCTGGATGGCGCACCTCGCGATCGCGGGCGAGAAGCTCGCGCACTCCCCCACGAAGCGCCGCTGTGCGCTGTCGAGTGTGACGAGCTTCGAGCGCACGGGCGGATCCTTCACCGAGGTCGCGTACGCGGAACCCGCGGCCGCCGGCATCGACCTCGGCGCGGTGTGAGCGCTTCTCCCCCTTCCGGTCGCGCAAAAGCACGCTTGTTGCGCAGTGAAGGTGCTTTTGCGCGACGGGAACACTGCGAGCCTCGCGGAGCGGGGGCGCGGCTGCCGGTCTGACGCGACGTCAGGACGTGAGTCGTCGCGCGTGGAGGGACTTCACTTCCGCGGCGAGGTCGGCAACCGGTCCGACTGTCCTGATTCCGGGGGCGACGTCGGTGATCGGCAGCGGCGCGACCGGCGGCCGCGGAGCGCCCCATCCGTCGAGCCACGCGATGAGCTGCTCGCTGCTCGTGGCAAAGACGATCTCGCCGAGCCCGACCCACGCGTGAGCGGCACTGCACATCGCGCAGTGCTCCCCCGAGGTGTAGACGACGTATTTCGGCCGTTCATCGGCCGCCACGTTCGCCGCCGCCCACCGCGCGATCTCGAATTCGGGGTGACGCGTGCTGTCTCCGTCCGCGACCCGGTTTCGGTCTTCGAAGGCGACCTTGCCCGACGGATCCACGAGAAGCGAACCGAACGGCTCGTCGCCTGAGTCGAGCGCCTCGCGAGCAAGCTCAACGCACCGGCGCAGGTGCAGCAGGTCAGATTCTGTCAGCGGTCGCATACCCGCCGATTGAAGCACATCCGCCCCTTTCGCGCTTCCGGTCGCGCAAAAGCACCTTTATCGCGCGACGAAGGTGCTTTTGCGCGACCGGAATCGACGGCGCGGGTTACGTCGGGAGTTCGCCGACGCGGCGCTTCGTGATGGTGTGTTCGACCGCGACGAGGATGAACACCACGATCGCTCCCGCGAGCGCGAGGACGGT
>JAJYSF010000287.1 GCA_021793715.1 Actinomycetes bacterium | reverse complement strand
GCTTCGTGCCGAAGACCTCGGGCACCTACTTCGGCCGGGCGATGACCGCCAACGACATCTACACGATCGCCGGGAACGGAACCTCCGGCTACGCCGGTGACGGCGGTGCGGCGACGAGCGCCGAGCGCCGAGCGCCGAGCGCCGAGCGCCGAGCGCCGAGCGCCGAGCGCCGAGCTGTATTACCCCACCGGTGTCGCCGTCGATGCCAGCACCGGGGACATCTACGTCGCCGACAGGAACAACAATGCCATCCGCTTCGTGCCGAAGACCTCGGGCACCTACTTCGGCCGGGCGATGACCGCCAACGACATCTACACGATCGCCGGGAACGGAACCTCCGGCTACGCCGGTGACGGCGGTGCGGCGACGAGCGCCGAGCTGTATTACCCCACCGGTGTCGCCGTCGATGCCAGCACCGGGGACATCTACGTCGCCGACAGGAACAACAACCGCATCCGGATGCTCACGCCGTAAGCGCCCCAACGACGCCAGCGTCGCCGACGAGCATCACCGCTCGATAAGCAGACGCCGCCAGGCCGACCGCCACCAGGGGCGTGACGTCCTGCTTGTCCAGTTCAGCCAGCGAAGCGCGCCGCACACCGAGCACGACGTCGAGCAATCTGGTCGCCCTGCTCGCCGAGCGCTATGCCGCGGTCGCAGATCTCGAGCGCCTCGCGGTAGCGACGAGCCCGCTCGAGCAGCAACGAGTGCCGGTTCGCGAGCGCGACGCTCGCCCAGCCGGCTTCCCAGGCCGCCTCACACACGGCGAGGGCGTCGTCCGGGCGCGCACACTCGGCGAGTGCCTGCGCGTGCTCGGCGCAGACGTCACCGGCGAGCGCCGTTTGCCCCGCTGCGGCGAGCGCCGGCGCAAGGCGCTCGGCGGCCGCAATGGCCGCCGCGAACTCACCGGCGGTGCGCCGGCGGTGCACGAAGCCTGCGGCGCCGCGGTACGGGTCGAGTTCTCTCTGCTCGCGGGCAACGTCGAACAGCGCCACCAGGCCGTCGAGGTCGTCCTGCGCCTCGACGAAGGACAGCCAATCGAAGAAGGCGGACTGAAGATCGCCACCGCTTCGCGCCGTCGCGGCGAACGCGTCGGCGTAGGTAGCCATCACCTCTGCCTTGTCGTGCTTCGGGCTGTAGCGCAGGGCCTCGCCGAGGCGCAGGCGTGCCTCGGCCGCTCGCTGGCGATCGTCTTCGTCGTCGGAAGCCTCGAGGAGCGCAATGATCTCTTGGAGCCGAGCCATTCCTCGCTCGCCCGGAAAACGGTCCCGGTCCAGCTCGTCGAGCGCCCGCTCGATCTCTTTCTCCTCGGGCGTAGCCAACAGCTCGTCGAGCTGCACCGCCGCCTTCCAAGCAGCGGCGGGGTCCGGGGAGTCCAGCGCCGCGACGAGCTGGGACTCAGCAGGCGAGCTCGGCACGAACCCTCGGCGCTCGGCGCTCGCTTTCGCGAGCACGATCAGACCCCTCACGGTCTCCTCGGAGAGCGCAATCTTGTCCGGAACGATGCTGAACGACACGACGTCGCGCCGACCACCTGCGGGTCGCGCCGCGTCCATCTCGTCGGGCTGCTCCCCGAGAGGGGGAAGCGTCAACGGGTCCCGCACCAGCACTCGCGCCGTCGGAACGGTCGGGACTTCGCCGCGCTCAGCCCCGACGTAGTTCGAGGGTTGGCACAGGAGGTCCTTCCGACCCCGGCTCGCGGCGACGTCTGCCAGGTGTACGAGCAAACGACCAGCAGTCTCGGCATCGCCGCGGGCGGTGTGCCAGCTCGCCATCTCCACCCCGAGCGACTTGCAGACGGGGCCGAGCTGCCGTCCTGGCGTGTCCAATCCCAGGCCCATCAAGACGTCCTGGGTGTCGAGATAGGATACGCGCCCCACGCCCGAGCCGAGCCGAACCAGCTCGGCGTTGACCATTCCCAGATCGAAGTAGACGTTGTGACCGACGACGGTCCCACGCCCGAGCCGTGCCAGAACCTCCCCCGCGATCTCCGCGAACTGCGGAGCCGTCGAGAGCGGGCCCGCGAGGCGCTTGCCGACCGGCTCATCCGGCTGCACCAGCGTCTCGTAGACCTCGAGCACGCTGCCGTCAGATGCCAGGGTGACAAGGCCGATTTCGTACACCCGGTCCTTGCCGACCACGATGCCAGTGGGTTCGATGTCGAGGCAGATGTACGGCGCCAGTTGCGCGGGAAGGACCGCTGCGGGACGGGAACGATGGAACAGGCGCATACCAACGCCTCGCGTCAGGTCGTCTCGACCTGGGCTGACCAGCCTGACGCGTCGATCTCACCGACCGCGATCCAGGGGTCGAGGTCGGCCTTGTGGCTCTCGATGCGAAAGCGCAGCAGCGGGCCGACCTGTGCCTGCCACTGTTCGGTCGTCCACGACGCGCCCGCGGGTGGCGGTGTCGGCTCGAGCGCGTAGACGTGCTCCTCGCCGACGGGCATCCCGGGCGAGGACGTGGCGCGTCCCGCCGTGTCCGCGCCGACCGCACCCGGACGCGTTCCGACGCCCGGTCCGATGCGCGGAACGAAGCGCAGTGGTCCCCATACCTGGTCCGGCACTGACGCTGGTGGTTGCCCGGGTGCTGGCGCTGGCTTGAGGCGAAAGTGCGAATCGTCGCGAATGGTCACGGTGATCGTGTCGATCGCCTCGAGCTCTCCGGGTCCAAGCAGCTTGACGGACAGCTGGCGCCGGTCACTTCCTGCGTTGGCCGGCGTGCACGTGACCGCAAAGCGCGGCCGGAGTTCGGCGTGCCGGCGTTGTCGTTCGATGCCAGTCGCCCTCGTGGCGGCGTCCGCCGAACGCTTGCCGAAGTAGGTCGTGATGCCACCAAG
>JAJYSF010000286.1 GCA_021793715.1 Actinomycetes bacterium | reverse complement strand
ATCCTTCTCCCGGATGGTGCGCGAGCGGCAGTTCCGTGAGGGCGTGCAGCCAGTCCTCGGCACCGCGGTTGGCGGGAGCGCTCGAGGGCATGAGCAGCGCGTCGTCCATCGCCGTCTGAAGCGGCGACGGGGTCGGGATGATCCCGTAGCCGGCGGTGTTCGTGAGGAGGTGGCGCAGGGTGATCGGTCGGCGTGCGGCGACGGTGTCGTCGAGCGCGGCGGCCGGATGCGCGAGCACACGCCGGTCGGCCAGTTCCGGCAGCCAGCGCTCGATCGGCTCGTCGAGCGACAGCGCACCCCGTTCGACGAGGCGCAGCGCGGCGACGGTCGCGATGGGCTTCGTCATCGATTGGATCCGGAAGATGGCGTCCGTGCGAATCGGCGGTCCGCCGGGAGCAGCGGATCCGACCGCGATCGGCGAGAGGTCGCGCCCGAGCGAGGCGACCGCGCCGGGAATCGAGCCCTGCTCGACGTGGCGTGCAAGGATCCGCTTCAGCCTGTTCGTCACGCGCACAGTGTACGGAGGGACCGAGCGAGCGTCGAGAGGGGCCGTGCTGGCGGATCGGTGTGAGGGTCAGCTCGGTTCGAGCCGCACAGCGCCGTCGAGACGGATCGTCTCGCCGTTGAGCATCGGGTTCTGGGCGATGTGCTCCACCAGCGCCGCATACTCCGTCGGCATGCCGAGCCGCGAGGGGTGCGGGGTCTTGCTGCCGAGCGATTCCTGCACCTCCGCGGGCAGGCTCGCCATCATCGGCGTCTCGAACAGGCCTGGCGCGATCGTCACGACGCGGATGAGGTGTCGGGCGAGTTCGCGCGCAGCGGGAAGGGTGAAGCCGACGACGCCGCCCTTCGACGCTCCGTAGGCGATCTGGCCGATCTGCCCTTCGAATGCGGCGATGGACGCGGTGTTGACGATGACTCCGCGCTCGCCGTCGATCGGATCCGTCTGTGCGATCGCCTCGGCGGCCTGCGCGGCGAGGTTGACGGTTCCGCCGAGGTTGACGGTCACGGTGCGCATGAACGACTCCAGCGGGAGGGGGCCGTCGCGACCGAGGAGTTTGCCCGGAGTTGCGACTCCTGCGCAGTTCACGACGATCCGCAGCGAGCCGCCCGCAGACGCCGCGTCGACCGCCGCGCGGACATCCGCGACGTCGGTGACATCGCCGGGAACGAACCGCGCTCCGCCCCCGATCTCGTTCGCGACCTCCGCGCCCGCGGAGCCAGGCAGGTCGAGGAGGAACACGCGCGCTCCGCCAGCGACGAGCCGTTCGGCGGTCGCTCTGCCGAGCCCCGAGGCACCCCCGGAGATGAGGGCGTGAGAACCAGCGATGCGCATGAGCAGTTCCTTTCGTCGTGCACGGTTCGTGCCATTCTGCCGACTCCCCACGCGTTCCGCACCATGTATCTGCATGTCGCGTGTGACTGAGCAATGTGGGGAGGAACGCGCGAGGTGGTTGCTCGAAGTGCACGGCCGGCGTACCGTGAAGACAGGCCACACCACGGCCGGACGACGCGCTCACGAGGCGCGGGAACGAGGAGGTTCCGCCATGTCGATCGATGTGTCCGCACGCGCCGCAGAACATTCCGCCGGGCTCGACGAGCCGCTCGCGATTCTCGACCCCAGCGGCGCACGTCACGCCAACGCCGTCCTCGACGGCCAGCTCTCCGACGTCGATGAGACGGCGCTGACGGATCTCTACGTCGATATGGCGCTCGCGCGTCGCGTCGACCAGGAGGCCTTCGCCCTCACACGCCAAGGCGAGCTGGTCCTGTGGCCGCCGTCCCTCGGCCAGGAGGCGGCGCAGGTGGGATCCGGGCGTGCCCTGCGCGAGACGGACTTCGTCTTCGGCTCCTACCGCGAGCACGCGCTCGCCGTGCTGCGCGGGGTCACGTTCCGAGAGCTGCTCGCCGTGTGGCAGGGAACGACACAGTCCGGTTGGGATCCGCAGGCGTATCGCATGGCGACCCCGCAGATCATCATCGGTGCGCAGACGCTCCATGCCACCGGATATGCGATGGGCCTGCGTATGGACGGCGCCGACGACGTCGCCATCGCCTACCTGGGCGACGGCGCAATGAGTGAGGGAGACGTCAACGAGGCGATGGTGTTCGCGAGCACGTTCCGCGTGCCCGCCGTGTTCTTCTGCCAGAACAACCACTACGCGATCTCCGAGCCGGTGCGGCTGCAGTCCGCATCGCCGCTCGCCGCGCGCGCGACGGGGTTCGGGATCCCGGCCCTGCGCGTCGACGGCAACGACGTCCTCGCCGTGCTCGCAGCCACGCGCATCGCCTTGCAGCGCGCGCGCCGCGGCGGGGGACCGACCTTCATCGAGGCGGTCACCTACCGTATCGGCCCGCACACCACAACCGACGACCCCACCCGGTACCGCGACGACGAAGAGGTCGCGCAGTGGCGCGGCAAGGATCCGATCGACCGCCTCGAACGGCACCTCGCGCAGAACGGGGCGCGGGTCGATCAGATCCGTGAAGAGGCGCAGGTGCGGTGCGACCAGGCGGCCCGCGACCTGCGCACCGCCGTGACGACCGGCGAAACGCCGAGTGCCGAGACCATCTTCGACCACGTGTACACGACGCCGACCGTGCGGATCTCCGAGCAGCGGGCGCAGCACCTGGCGTTCGAGGCGAGCATCGAGGGGGAGACATGACCGAGACGCTCCCACTCGGCAAGGCGATCGGACGGGCCCTCGGCGACGCGCTCGCCGAGGATGAGAAGGTCGTGCTGCTCGGCGAGGACATCGGGAAGCTGGGCGGCGTCTTCCGGGTCACGGACGGCCTGCAGCAGCAGTTCGGCGAGGCGCGCGTCATCGACTCGCCGCTCGC
>JAJYSF010000285.1 GCA_021793715.1 Actinomycetes bacterium | reverse complement strand
CGATCTTGCCGCCGACGATGTTTCCGCCGATGCCTGCGCCCACGCCGCCGCCGGTGTTCATGCCGTACCCGCCGGCGCTGTACCGGCGTACGTCGGCGCGCGCGGCCGACGCGGCCTGATGCGCGATGTCGCGTGCGCGGCGAGCGTCGCGCAGCGCCGAATCTGGGTCGGTCGAGCGCAGGTCGTGCGCGCGGTCGAGCAGCGTACGCGCCTGCGCGAGCCGCGCGCGGGCCGAAGAGCCGACTCCGCCGCGCAGTGTGCGCACGAGTGTGTCTGCGGAAGAGAGCTGCCCCGTCGCCTGACGGATGGCCTGATCGAGTTGCTGCTCGAGCCGTCGCCGGGCCTCCGCCGCTTCGCGCGCGGAACCGATCGCGGCATCCATCTGCTCGTTCGCCCGGTCGAGCTCCTGTGCGAGGAGGAGCGGGGTGCGTGCGGTGCCGGAGAGGTTCTCCCGAGCCGCCGCGATGTGACCGCGGGTGGCTTCGACGGCGCGGGCGAGCGCGCCCGCCGGGTCTTCCATCGACTGCGCCTGTGCAATGTCGCTCTCGAGGTCGGCGAGCGTCTGGCGCGCCTCTGCTTCGGCATCGTGGAACGCCTCTTCGAGGAGTGAGGCGGCTCCCGCCAGGTCGAGCGCCTGGGCGAGCGCCTGTTCGGCCTCGTGGAGGTCGAGGGCAGCCTCACCCGCGTCGTCGGCGTCGAGATGCTCGCGTGCTTCCGCGAGCCGCACGTCGACGAACTCCAGGCGAGCTGCCGCCTGCTCATCGTTGTCCTCGACGTCGTCGAGGGCGGGGGAGGCGTAGGTCTCGCGCAGTCGGGCGAGGTCGGCGGCGGCCCGTTCCGGAGCGTCGGCCGCGGCAGCGCGCTCGGACGTGAGGCGCTCGAGCGCCTGCGGCGCGTTGCGTGACAGCGCGCGCAGCTCGTCGAAGCTCTCGGCCTTCGCGTCGAGGGTCTCGTCGGAGCGCTCGAGCAGCGTGATGATCTCCTCGTACAGTTCGTGCTGCTGCTCCAGAGTCTCGGGCGTCTCGTCGTCGAGACGCTGCTGGATCACGAAGGCCGTGTCGAGGGCGCCGCGCGCCTCGCGCAGCGCCTCGCGGAACTCGACGACGGCGTCTGCGCCGAATTCCGCGACGGCGAACCCGACCTCCTGCTCGGCCGTGCGCAGCGAATCATCCATGTCGACGAGAAGCGCCGAGGCCTCGGACCGGAGACGGTCCACCTCAGCGGTGAGCTGCTCGCGGGCCGCGGCCGCTTCGCGGCGCTTCTTCGCCTTGCGCGCGACGCCGAGACCTACGATGACGATGACTGCGACCACGACGAGACCGCCGACGACCCACCACGCCGTGTAATTCGGCTGGGATCGCTCTTGCAGCTCGTCGGCGGCCGCGTCGACCGCGCCGACCCAGTCGTTCGAGCTGAGGGCGGCGCCGGCCGCCTGTTCGATCCCGACGAGCTTCTGCTCGCTCAGCGCGCCCTCCGCGGGCGCCGACAGATACAGCTGCCGCCCCTCCGTGGCGATCGCGAGCAAGTACTGGCCGGCCCCGAGACCGTTCGACTCGGCGGTCTGATCGGCCCAGGAGGCGCTGTCGGCCGGGTTCGTGAAGTCGTCGACGAACACCACCCACAGCTGCACATCGCTTCCCGCGGCGAGCCCGTCGAGTCGCTCGTTCGCAGCGCGCTCCTCGCCGTCGCTGAGGACGTCGGATCCGTCGTGCACGTAGCCGTTGCCGAGCGAAGGCGGATCTGCGGCCCACGCGGTCGCGGGCGCGAGAACGAGTGCGAGGCCGGCGCCGAGCGCGGCGACCCAGCGAACGAGCGTGTTGCGCATTGTTCCCCCTTCGGAGCGTCTCCTTCGATCCTAGAGAGAGCGTGAGACATGGGAAGGTCGTTCACCCGGAAATCACCCGCAGGACGCGTACGCTGACGGTGATGTTCGAAGACAGGTACGGATCCGATGTGCTCGCGCCCGGCTGGCAGCAGAAGGGCAAGAAGGTCTCGCGTCCCGTTCCCGCGGAGCGCGACCTGGTGGTCGAGGTCGCGGGCGACGGGTGGTGCGGGGCCATCACGCGTGTCGAGGTGGGGATGGTCGAGCTCGAGGACTGGAAAGGGCGTCGGCGTTCGTTTCCGCTCGGCGCCGGATTCCTCATCGATGGCGAACCCGTGCGCCTCGAGAAGGCGTCAGCCGCGGCGCGCGGCCGCACGCGCACGGCGTCCGGGTCCTTTGCAGCGGACGACGGCAGAGCCCGGGTCGCGCGGCCGAGCCGCATCCTCGTCGAGGGCAAGCACGACGCCGAGCTCGTCGAGAAGGTGTGGGGTGCCGACCTGCGCGCCGAAGGCGTCGTCGTCGAGTTCCTCCAGGGTCTCGACCTCCTCGAAGAGGTGCTGGCCACAGAGCCACCAGACGCGACGCGGCGCTACGGCGTGCTCGTCGATCACCTCGTCGACGGATCGAAGGAGCAGCGCATCGCCTCCCGGATCCTCGCCGGGCCACACGGTCAACACCTGAAGATCGTCGGTCACCCATTCGTCGACGTGTGGCAGTGCGTGAAGCCGTCCGCGCTGGGGATCCCGGCGTGGCCGGTTGTGCCGCGCGGGCAGGACTGGAAGACCGGCATCTGCCGCGGGCTCGGGTGGCCGGCCTCGTCACCCGAGGACATCGGCATCGCGTGGCAGCGAATCCTGTCGCGCGTGACGACTTTCCGAGACCTGGAACCGGAGCTGCTCGGCCGCGTCGAGGAGCTCATCGACTTCGTGACCGCCGATGGCGCGGATCCTCGCTGACGCGCGCTGGGAGGACTCAGCGGTGCCGCGTACGCTGTCAGGCATGACCGAACCCGGTATGCGCCGCTCAGGATCCGTCTCTTTCGTGC